>DBOT01000048.1:4284-11699 GCA_002299975.1 Lactobacillaceae bacterium UBA639 | reverse complement strand
ATGGCAGTTGAAAAGGACCTGGTCAACAAGAGCGGTGCCTGGTACTCCTACGGTAGTGAACGGATTGGTCAAGGTCGTGAAAACGCCAAGAAGTGGTTGGCTGAACACCCTGACCAGATGGCCGAACTGATGAACAAGGTGCGGGTAGCTTATGGGATGGCCCCTCTTGAGAATACCAAGAGCACCAATGATGAAGATCAAAATGGTGACCAGAAACAAGAGACGATTGAAGAGGCAAGCAAGAACTAGGCTTACTTTGATAAAGGGATTGACGATATCAGCCAATCCCTTTCTTTTTTAAGTCACGGGCATATTCAATGGTTGACACCCAAGTTGGGCAAGCTTAAAATTTAATTTGTGTGATGTTTTAACATGACACGGTGAAATTAATTTAATTAACCAACAACAGAATAGTTGAAGCGGAGGTGAAATGATGAAATTATTAATTTTCGCCGCGCTTGCTATGGTTGTCGGGATTATTATCGGCTATGCGGTTCGTAAGGCCTCCTATGAAAAACAGATTAAAGAGGCCCACCAGAACGCCGATGGAATTATTGCAGACGCTAAGAAAAAGGCGGCAACGGCGAAAAAGGAAGCCATCCTGGAGGCTAAGGAAGATAGTCACCGCTATCGCGAAAGCGTTGAGGAGGAACTCAAGCAGCGGCGAAATGAGATCCAGCGCCAGGAGGACCGGCTTTTGCAACGTGAGACATCGCTTGACCGCAAGGATGATGCCCTCGAAAAACGAGAAAACACGGTTGGCGCGCGTGAGCATAAGCTTGACCAACGGACAGAACAACTTCATCAATCACAAAAAAAGGCGACGGCATTAGTTGAACAACGGCAACAAGAACTTGAGAAGGTTGCCGAGATGACCCACGATGATGCCAAAGAGCAATTATTGCGTGAAATGAAAGATCGGTTAAAGACCGAACGTGAAGTAATGATTCGAGATAGCGAACAGGAGGCTGAACTGACGGCCGATCGTAACGCTAAGAAGCTGATTGTTGAGGCTATCCAGCGCAGTGCCGCCGATGTCGTTTCTGAGGCAACCGTTTCGGTGGTTAACCTACCAAATGATGACATGAAGGGCCGGATCATTGGCCGGGAGGGTCGAAACATTCGGACCCTGGAGACCCTGACTGGGATTGACCTGATCATCGATGACACCCCCGAAGCCGTGGTTCTCAGTGGCTTTGACCCCGTTCGGCGGGAGATCGCCAAGATTGCTTTGGAGAAACTGATTCAGGACGGCCGGATTCATCCAGCGCGGATTGAAGAAGCCGTTGAGAAGGCCCGTAAAGAAATGGATGCCCAACTCCGGGAGACCGGTGAACAGGCCCTCTTTGACCTGGGGATTCACTCCATGCACCCTGACCTGATCAAGACGGTTGGGCGGATGAAGTACCGGACCAGTTACGGGCAAAATGTTCTTGACCACTCGATTGAAGTGGCTAAGCTGGCCGGAATCATGGCCGCTGAGCTTGGTGAGGATGTCACCCTGGCTAAGCGCGCCGGCCTCCTCCATGATATTGGGAAGGCAGTTGACCATGAGGTTGATGGCTCCCATGTTGAGTTGGGGGTTGAACTGGCCCGGAAGTATAAGGAAAATAAAGTGGTCATCAATACGATCGCTTCGCACCACGGCGATGTGGCACCTACCTCGATCATTGCGGTCCTGGTTCAGGCCGCGGATGCCATTTCCGGTGCCCGTCCTGGTGCCCGGAGCGAGTCGCTTGAGCAGTATATCCAGCGTTTGAAGAAACTGGAGAGCATAGCAAATAATTACGATGGTGTTGACCATAGTTACGCAATTCAAGCTGGTCGTGAACTGCGGGTAATCGTCAAGCCGAAGAAGATTTCGGACTTGCAAGCTACCACTTTGGCCCATGATATCAAGCAGCAAATTGAGCAGCAGCTTGAGTATCCTGGCCACATTAAGGTAACGGTTATTCGAGAAGTACGCGCAGTTGACTACGCTAAGTAAAAGAATTGGGGAGTTACCCCAGTTCTTTTTTGTTTACGTTGTTTTCCTTGCACCGGATGGGGGCAGAAAATATAATTGAACTATGTGTCAAACGCGCAAAAATAAAGAGCTGCCGTATTATTTGATTAGTGAATTTTAATGAGGTGAAATCTATTGGCAAAGAAAATGACACCGATGATGGAACAATATCAGAAGGTAAAGGACCAGTATCCGGATGCCTTCCTGTTCTACCGTCTAGGTGACTTTTACGAACTCTTCAACGATGATGCGGTCAAGGGCGCGCAACTGCTGGAACTGACGCTGACAACGCGGAACCACAGTGCCAAGAACCCGATCCCAATGTGTGGTGTCCCTCACCGGGCAGTGAAGAACTATGTCGATATTTTAATCGATAAGGGCTATAAGGTGGCCATCTGTGAACAGATGGAAGATCCTAAGAAGGCCAAAGGGATGGTTAAGCGAGCGGTTACTCGGCTAGTGACCCCAGGGACCCAGATGGATCTGACCGGGGATGCAGCCCGGCAGAACAACTATCTGACGGCGATCAGTGCCAAAGATGGCCGTTTTAACCTGGCCTATACCGATCTTTCGACCGGGGAGTTGAAGACCACCACCCTCGATAGCGTCAACGCAATTATCAACGAATTGGTCAACCTGCAGAGTAAGGAGACCGTGGTTGATGGCCAGCTGCCGGAAGATTTGACCGACCAGTTAACCAAGCGTAACATTCTTCAATCTCATCAGCCCCAGATTTTGAAGAACGCCGAGGTGAGCTACCTGACCCAGGATCTGGAATCACCAGACCAACAGCACGTGGTGGCATTATTGGTATCCTACCTTCTAACTACCCAGAAGCGGTCATTGGCTCACATGCAGCGGGCAGTGGCTTACCAGCCGAGTGCCTTCATGAAGATTGATCACTACTCCAAGACCAACCTGGAGCTGATGACCAATATGCGCAGCGGCAAGCGGCAGGGGACTCTTTCATGGTTACTGGATGAGACTAAGACCGCCATGGGGAGCCGGTTGCTGAAGCGCTGGCTGGACCGGCCGCTGATTGATAAGGACCAGATCAATGAGCGGCAGGACAAGGTTCAGGAACTACTGGACCACTACTTCGAGCGCAGTAACCTGCAGCAGGAGCTGATCAAGGTGTACGACTTGGAGCGCTTGGCTGGCCGGGTGGCATACGGTAGTGTCAACGGCCGGGACCTGATTCAGCTTAAGACCTCCTTGCAACAGGTTCCGAAGATCAAGTACGTCCTGGAAACGTTGGATTCACCGGTCTTTGAGTCATTGACCAAGCGCCTGGATCCACTGAGTGATGTTGCCGACCTGATTGACCGGGCCATCGTGGCTGACCCACCAATCTCCGTCACGGATGGTGGCCTGATCAAGACGGGCTATAACAAGCAACTTGACGAGTATCGGGATGCAATGAACAACGGTAAGCGTTGGATCGCGGATCTCCAGGCTCAGGAACGTGAGGTTACCGGGATTAACAACCTGAAGATCGGGTATAACCACGTCTTCGGTTATTACATCGAGGTCACGAAGGTTAACCTTTCTAAGATTCCTAAGGACCGTTATGAACGTAAACAGACGTTGGTAAACGCCGAGCGCTTCTCTACTCCTGAGTTGAAGGAGAAGGAGGCGCTGATCATGGGCGCCCAGGAGAAGTCAACGGCCTTGGAGTATGACCTCTTTGTTGATATCCGGGAACGGGTCAAGAAGGAGATCAAGCGGCTGCAGAAACTGGCCCAGGCTCTTTCTGAACTGGATGTCCTGCAGAGTTTCGCCGTGGTCAGTGAAGATTACCACTTCGTTCGGCCCAAGATGAATACCGGTCATACTCTGAAGATCAAGGATGGGCGGCACCCGGTGGTGGAGAAGTTCATGGGGCACCAGGAGTACGTACCTAACGACGTCATGATGGATGACCAGACTGATATCCTGCTGATCACCGGGCCTAACATGTCCGGGAAGAGTACCTACATGCGCCAGTTGGCCCTGACGGCGGTAATGGCGCAAATGGGGTGCTTCGTGCCGGCCAAGTCGGCGGAATTGCCGATCTTTGACCAGATCTTCACCCGGATCGGGGCGGCCGATGACCTGATTTCCGGGGAGAGTACCTTCATGGTTGAGATGATGGAGGCCAATAACGCCCTGGTCCACGCGACCGATCGCAGCCTGATCCTCTTCGATGAGATTGGGCGGGGAACGGCCACCTACGACGGGATGGCCCTGGCCCAAGCGATTATTGAATACGTCCACCAGCACGTCCGGGCCAAGACCCTCTTCTCCACCCACTATCATGAACTGACGGCGCTGGAGGACACCCTCGCACGTTTGAAGAATGTTCACGTGGGAGCAACAGAGAAAAACGGTGAGCTGGTCTTTCTCCATAAGGTCAGCGCCGGGCCGGCCGATAAGTCTTACGGGATCCACGTGGCTAAGCTGGCAGGAATGCCTGACCAGCTGTTGAAACGGGCTGATCAGATCCTTCAAAAGCTGGAAAATAAGGAGACGTCATTGCCGACTCCGGCCGCCAAGCACCCTGCCAGCTATGAAAAACCGGCCTCATCATCAGCTGACCGGGTTCAAGAAAGCACGGCGCCGGCTAGTGCGGCCCCGGCACCAGCGGTGGATGCCAACGGGCAGATGGAGCTGTTTGCCCCGGCACCACAGAAGACCCGGTCAAACAAGGGGGATAAGATCCTCCACCAGCTCAAGGAACTCAATTTGATGGGGATGACCCCGATGGAAGTCATGAACCAGATTTACCAATGGCAGGAAAAACTGAAGTGAGGTGCGTATCTTGGGAAAGATTCACGAACTAGACACGGTCCTCGCCAACCAGATTGCGGCCGGTGAGGTGATTGAGCGACCAGCCTCAATCGTCAAGGAGCTGGTTGAAAACTCGCTAGATGCCCACAGCAAGCGGGTCGATATTATCGTTGAAAACTCAGGTCTCGATAGTGTTCGGGTGATTGATGACGGCGAGGGGATCGCCAGTGATGACGTGCAACTGGCCTTTCAGCGGCACGCAACCAGTAAGATTGCCAGTCGTAAGGACCTGTTTAAAGTGCAGACGATGGGCTTTCGTGGTGAGGCCCTGCCCAGTATCGCCTCCGTTGCGGATGTCGAGTTAGTGACTGCCCAAGCCGGTCAGGATGCTGGGACCCAGATTCATATTCGTGGCGGTAAGACCGTGGACAAGAAGCCCGCGGCGGCCCGACAGGGAACCGATGTCCGGGTTACCGACCTCTTCTTCAACACGCCGGCCCGGCTGAAGTACCTCAAGTCACCGCAGACGGAGCTAACCCGGATCACGGATATTATTAACCGCTTGGCCCTGGCTAATCCGGCTGTGGCCTTTAGCTTTACCCATAACGGTAAGGAGATCTTCCGGTCAGCCGGCAACGATAACCTCCAGCAGGTCATTGCGGCCATCTACGGAATCAAGGCTGGGCGAAAGATGCTGCCAATTGCGGGAGAAGATGATGATTTCAAGGTAACGGGCTTTGTGTCCTTACCTGAGTTGACCCGGGCTTCCCGGCAGTACATTACCCTGACCATTAATCATCGTTATATTCGTAACTTTGAGCTGACCAAGGCGATTATCCAGGGGTACGAGTCCAAATTGATGGTGGGCCGTTACCCGATTGCCGTCGTCAACATCGATCTCGACCCGGTCTTAGTGGATGTTAATGTCCACCCAGCCAAGCGGGAAGTCCGGTTGAGTAAGGAACCCCAGTTGACCCAGCTGATTGCGAAGACGATTCGCAAGCGGATTGCCAGTGAAAATCTGATTCCCGACGTCAGCCCCGACCAATTTGGCCCGAGTGCTGATGACATTGCGGAACTTGACCAGCGTTTGAATGAGGCCGCTGGTCATTATCAGGTTAGTGGGAGACCAGAACCGAATTCTGCAGAGGCGGCTCCCGAAGAGGAACGGCCAGCCAGCCGTCCCGTTGACGGACCGGCCGACGCCGATGCTGATGACAGTCAGGTTGCGGAGCCGGTCGTTATCCACCACGTTGCCGAATTAACCGGTCCAGCGATGCAGGCATTTGACCAACGCTACCAAGCTGAAGGGGATGCGCAACCGTTTGGCCGACCGGTCGATACCCCAGCCTCAACGCAGTCGATTCACTCGGCAGAAAATTTGGAGCTGGATGTTCATGACAAGAGTGATAAGACTAAGAAACGGTTCCCGGACCTTCAATACATCGGGCAGCTGCAGGGGACCTTCCTCCTGGCTCAGGCCGGGGATGGCCTCTACATCGTTGACCAGCATGCCGCCCAGGAACGGATCAATTATGAACGTTACCGCAAGGAGATCGGCCAAGTTAGCTCAGCTCAGCAGGCCTTCTTGGTTCCCCTGGTGCTTAATTACTCGACGGTCGATGCGATGACCATCAACCAGCACCTTGATACCCTGGCTGAGGTCGGGTTGAACCTAGAATCGTTTGGTCAAAATAGCTTTATCCTGCGTTCTCACCCGACCTGGTTTAAGGAAGGTCAGGAGGAGGATACAGCTCGGGAAATGATTGAGTGGTTGATCAAGGATGGCAAGATCACCGTGCGGGAGTTCCGAATGAAGACGGCCATCATGATGAGCTGTAAACGGGCGATCAAGGCTAACCACCACCTTGATGATCGGGAGGCTAAGGCCCTCCTGCGGCGTCTTCCTCAGTGTGAGAATCCCTTTAACTGTCCTCACGGTCGACCGGTAACGGTGCACTTCAATGACCAGGACCTGGAGAAGATGTTCAAGCGGATTCAGGATAGCCATACGCCATTTGCCGACGAGTTTGATGATCATGAATTTTAGTGAAAAGTAGGTTGAATCAATGTATGAATATTTGACGGGGCTGGTTACGAGTGTGACTCCCCAGTATGTTGTGTTGGAAGTTGGCGGGATCGGTTATCAGCTATTTGTCGCTAACCCGTACCGCTTCCAGGAAGACGCTGAAAAACCGGTGCGGATCTACGTCTACCAGGCCGTTCGCGACGACAACATTTCCCTCTTTGGTTTTGTGGACCGGGCCGAAAAGCAGCTCTTCCTGCAGCTGATCAATGTTTCCGGAATCGGCCCCAAGAGTGCTCTGGCAATCTTGGCCAATCCAGATCATCAGGGACTGATTGACGCGATTGCCAATGATAATGTTGGTTACCTGACTAAGTTTCCGGGAATTGGGAAGAAAACGGCTTCCCAGATTGTCCTGGACCTGAAGGATAAGGTAGCTGATATAACCAGTACGCCGCTGCTGTCACCAGCCGCTGGCCCTGATGAGGAGGCGCCAGCATTGCGAGATGCCCTGGCGGCCCTTTCAGCGCTCGGTTACAAGGAACGTGAAATTAAACGGATCAAGAAACAGTTACTGAAGGTCGATGCCACTACGACTCAGGAGTACCTGAGTCA
>DBOT01000048.1:0-4236 GCA_002299975.1 Lactobacillaceae bacterium UBA639 | reverse complement strand
ATTTGATGGCTGAGGATCATGGACTGATGTCCGATCACTCACAAGACGATGAAGAGGAGCAGATTGAACTCACCCTCCGGCCCCAACGCCTGCGGGACTATATCGGCCAAGCAAAGATTAAGCATGAGCTGAGCGTCTACATTCAGGCCGCCCAAGCCCGTGAGGAAGCCTTGGACCATGTCCTGTTGTATGGACCGCCGGGACTAGGGAAAACCACCCTGGCGATGGTAATTGCCCACGAGATGGGAGTTAACATCAAGACCACCAGTGGCCCGGCAATCGAAAAGCCGGGAGACCTGGTAGCGATGCTTAACGAGTTGAAGCCAGGGGACGTTCTTTTTATCGATGAAATCCACCGTCTGCCGAAGGTTGTGGAGGAAATGCTCTACTCAGCGATGGAGGACTACTACATCGACATTGTGGTCGGCGAAGGACCGACTGCGCACCCGGTTCACTTCCCACTTCCACCCTTTACATTGATTGGAGCTACCACTCGGGCAGGAATGCTATCGGCACCACTGCGGGATCGTTTTGGGATTGTTGAACACATGAACTACTATAACCAAGATGAACTTAAGCAGATCATCTTCCGTTCATCCAAAATCTTCAACACCAAAATTGAGGACGAGGGCGCGCATGAACTGGCAATGCGTTCACGGGGGACCCCGCGGATTGCTAACCGGCTGCTCAAGCGGGTGCGTGACTTTGCCCAGGTTGCCGGAAAGCCAAGCATTGACTCGGATACCGTCAGCAAGGCCCTTGACCTGCTCCAGGTGGACCAGCGGGGACTTGATGGAATTGACCGTAAGATGCTGTTGACGATGATCAACTACTACCATGGCGGTCCGGTCGGCCTGAAGACAATTGCCGCCAATATCGGTGAGGAGACTAATACAATCGAGGAAATGTACGAGCCCTACCTCTTACAGATTGGTTTCATTAGTCGGACGCCGCGCGGGCGGGTAGTCACTCCAGCTGCCTATCAGCACCTGGGGATCAGTTACCCAACGGAAAAATGAAGGAAGAAGCAATGAGTAAGAAGTTAACCTTTCAGATCAATCATCGTTATCAGACGATGCGGACCGGGGTTGTGACGGTAAACGGTCGGCAACTAGTGACGCCAGCCGTTGTCCAGACGGGGAGTGCCCTGACGACCCTGACCCCAGCGGAACTAAAGCACAGTGGTGTTCAAGCCATCAAGCAGGACGCAATGGATTACTGGCGTTCTGCTGATGATTTAGGCGACCTGCATGCCCTCCTGGGATGGTCCGGGATCTTAGTAACCGCCTCGGGGGCCGATCAAGCCTACCACTGGGCAAAACCACGGGGACGCAAGAAGGACGGGGTCAGTTTTCACGATCCCGATAATAACCAGTTGCGGTTCTATACCCCGCAAGATGCACTGGCTGAACAGCAACGCTTAGGTGCCGACATCAGCCAGGGGTTTGCCCGTGATGATGACTACTTTGCCCCGGTTGATGACCTTAATGCTGCGGCTACGCAAACCGCGGCCTGGCTAACCACCCAGCCAGCCCTTGCCGGGGACTTGGCACCGCTTGTGGGCGGCGGATTGTTACGGGTCCGGAAAGCCAGTTTAGCGGCTATCCCGGAATCGGTCGCCGGCTATAGCATCATGGGAGTCACGCCGGATGTCCCAACGGCTGAACAAGTTCGTCTGGTCACGGAGGTGGTTGCCATGTTGGATACGGCTAAGTTGCGCTACTTGCCAACAACTGGTGACCTTCACCAACTGATTGCCATGCTCTTTAGTGGGGTGGACCTGATCGACAGTGACCTGGCAGGACGGGAAGCTGCCATGGGGAACGCCCTGGTCGGTACCCAGCGTCTTCACATTGATCGAGAACGCTTTGCTCGTGATAAACAACCGCTAGCACCTGAGTGTGGATGCCCAGTCTGTCAGGCAAAGGTCTCCCGGGCAGCTATTCACCACTTACTGGTAACGGGGCAGCCGGTAGGAGAGCGTTACCTGCTTATGCACAACCTGTTCACCATCGACCAATTAGTTGCCCAGATCCGGGAGATGATCACGACGGGGCAGGTAACGGCAGGTAACGGCAGAGTTACGTGAATTTGCTGAACACTGTGACCAGTAGTGGCTTTTTATAATAAAGTTTGTTACAGTTATTGGTGAGTATTTTTGAAGGGATGGATATTACTGTGAATAGTTTAACTTTTGGAATTTTGGGCGCTGCTAACTCCGGCGCAAGTAGTTACTCTGGAATCATCCTGATTCTGTTGATGATTGCCCTGATGTACTTCTTCATGATTCGGCCGCAACAAAAGCAACGGAAGCAACACCAGGACATGATGAGCAACCTGCACCCTGGGGATGAAGTGGTTACGATTGGTCGCCTTCATGGTAAGATCGACTCAATCAACCAGGCTGACCGGACGGTAACCTTGGATTGTGAAGGAATCTACCTGACCTTTGATATGGTTGCCATTGCCCGGGTTGTTAAGGCTAAGGGTGACAACACCACGGCGGACGCCCAACCAGCAACTTCTGCTGCCCCAGCTTCTTCTGCTGAGAGTGCTCAACCAGCTGAAAGTGCTGAACCTGCCGATGATGACAAGACAGCTGATTCGGCTGCCAGTCAGGCTGACGATCAGGAAAAGTAATTGACTAATTCCCCAAAAAGTGGGAAACTTTTAACGGACGTCTGATTGAATGCACTTACCAGACATTTAATCAGATACGACGTTTACGCGTCCTTATCCCTTGCTGAGGGCTGCATTTCCTTAGTGAGACCGTAAATACAGGAGGGAAAATCTAATGCAAATCGGATTGATTGGTTTAGGTAAGATGGGTATCCACCTTTGCCAAAACATGTTGCGCAACGACAACCAAGTAGTTGCCTTTGACCTTGATAAGAAGTTAGTTGACGAAGCTGCTTCTTACGGTGCCGAAGCTGCCTACACCCTGGAAGAAATGGTTAAGAAGCTTAACCAACCACGGACTGTTTGGGTAATGGTTCCAGCCGGCAAGCCAACTGACTCCACTATGGACCAGTTAGCTAACCTGCTTGACGCTGACGACACTGTTATCGACGGTGGTAACACTTTCTGGAAGGACTCCATGCGTCACAACCGCATGTTCACCGAAAAGGGTATCCACTACTTCGACTGCGGTTCTTCAGGTGGTTGGAAGGGTGCCCTCAAGGATGGTAACTTCATGATCGGTGGGGACGAAGAAGACATCTTCAACGAACGTCTTGCTCCACTGTTTGATGGAATTGCTGAAAAGGACGGTTACCTTTACACTGGTAAGGCCGGTTCTGGTCACTACCTCAAGATGGTTCACAACGCTATCGAATACGGTATGATGGAAGCCATGGGTGAAGGTTTCGAAGTTCTTGAAGCTTCTGACTTTGACTACGACAACGCTGCCGTTGCCAAGATGTGGAACCACGGTTCTGTTATCCGTTCATGGCTGATGGAACTGGCTCAAGAAGCCTTTGAAAAGGACCCACACCTGGACAAGATTGCTGGTCGGATGCACAGTTCTGGTGAAGCTCACTGGACCCTGATGGACGCAATGGACAAGCAAGTACCAACGCCAGTTATCTACGAAGCATTAAGTCAACGGTTCCGTTCAATGCAAGACGACTCCTTCGATGGTAAGGTCGTTTCTGCACTGCGGAACGGTTTCGGTGGCCACGCAATGGACGCTGCTAAGAAGAACTAATCAGTTAACGATTAGTTTGTTCAAAATACCTCCTGTTACGATGCAGGGGGTATTTTTGCTTTAAAAATTGGCCCACCTGGCGATTACTGGTATACTTAATTGTTAGAATAAATTTTGGATAAGAGGGTAAACAATTATGGCTGATCAATTAGCAGCAATTTTTGCACAAATCAAGAAGTATAACAAAATCATCATTCACCGGCACCAGCGCCCCGATCCGGATGCTATCGGTTCGCAGGTGGGCCTGGCCGAAATCTTAAAGGCTTCCTTCCCTTACAAGCAGATCTACGTGGTCGGCAAGCACATCCCGGGTTTTGACTGGATTGGCACGATGGACGAAATTGATAACGAGACCTTCGATGACGCCCTGGTGATCGTTACTGATACCGCGAATGCGCCCCGGATCGATGATCGCCGTTTTGACAATGGCGATGAGCTGATCAAGATTGACCACCACCCGAACGACGAGCCGTTTGGCGACCTGATGTGGGTTGAACCGGATGCCTCCAGCTGCTCGGAAATGATCTATG
>DBOT01000100.1:2943-3101 GCA_002299975.1 Lactobacillaceae bacterium UBA639 | reverse complement strand
ACGGACCCATTTGATCCCGTGATCAAGGATGGCAACCTCTATGGTCGTGGGGCCTCCGATGATAAGGGGCCGGGAATGGCTGCTTACTACGCATTGAAGTACCTCAAGGATCAGGGAGTTACCTTTAACAAGCGGGTCCGCTTCATTGTCGGGACCGA
>DBOT01000100.1:0-2909 GCA_002299975.1 Lactobacillaceae bacterium UBA639 | reverse complement strand
TGGACTGGGATGCACCGTTACTTTGAGGTTGAACCAGCACCAACGCTGGGCTTCTCACCAGACGCCGAGTTCCCCGTGATCAACGGTGAAAAGGGGCAAGTTTCATTGAAGATCGGTGCACCAGCTACTAATGGTGATCAATACGTTCTAAAAAGTTTCCACTCTGGCCTGCGGTTCAACATGGTGCCACGAGAAGCAGTTGCCTTAGTGACGGTTCCCGACCGGCAGGCTGTAACAGCGGCCTTTGACCAGTTTGTTGACGACAATCCAATCTCTGGTTCTGCTGAGGAAACTGAGGATGGCCTGAAGCTGACAGTGATTGGTAAGGCAGCCCACGGGATGGAACCTGAACAGGGGATTAATGCCGGTACCTACCTGGCAAAGTTTCTTGACCAGTATGAGTTTGCCGCGGGTGCTAAGAGCTTCATCCACTTCCTCGGTAAGTACCTTCACCTCGACACCCGGATGGATGGGTTCGATGGGGCCTTCACTGATCCGGTAATGGGTGAATTGACGATGAACGCCGGGATCCTGAATTTTGACCAGGAAAACGGGGCTGACATTGACATGAACTTCCGCTTCCCTAAGGGGATCACGCCAGATGAACTTGAAGCTACCGTTAAGCAGGTCACTGACCAGCTCGGAATGACGGTCGCCCAGGGGGCATCACAGAAACCGCACTACGTTGATCCAGATGACCCAATCGTTAAGACCCTGATGCAGGCCTACATTGATCAGACTGGTGATACTGATGCCAAGCCAGAAGTCGTTGGTGGGGGAACCTATGGCCGTCTGATGGAGCGGGGCGTTGCCTTTGGAGCCCTGATGCCACAGACACCAAACACGATGCACCAGGCTAACGAATACCAGCCAGTAGCTGACCTGATCAAGTCAATGGCGATCTACATGGAAGCAATCAACAATTTAGTGACCGACTAATACACACTTTCGCTGTTGTGGTAAAATAGAGTTGTAGCATATAGTGGATTTTGGAGGTGTTTTTATGAGTTATCAAAAGATTCTAGTGGGAATTGATGGTTCGACACAGTCAGATATGGCCTTCAACAAGGCGGTTGAAGTGGCATTACAAAACAATGCCCAGCTCCACCTGCTGAGTGTTATCAATGGTGAACGCTACCCAACAACGGGACCAAGTGGCTATGGCTTCGTGGACCACAGTATTTACGAGTCAGCAGTTGAGGTAATGAAGAAACGTCTTGGGTCTTACCGGACCAAGGCTGAGAATGCCGGTGTTAAGGATGTTAAGACCGATGTTGTCATCGGTAATGCTAAGCTTGAACTGGCTGAACATTACCCAGCCGAAAATGACATTGACTTAATTGTAATCGGGGCCACTGGTTTGAACGTAGTTGGTCGGCTGATCGTTGGTTCGACTGCTGCATACACAATTCGTGAAGCACCTTGCGATGTCACGGTTGTGAAGACCGATATGAAGAACAAGAAGCTGGAAGTTAAGAAGAACAGTTATCCAGAAATTTAGTTTTGAAAGAATCCGGATGCCAACAGGCGTCCGGATTTTTCGATTGTGATTAAAACATGGCAAAATAATGAAAAACTAGTATAATCATGTTTGTTAGGTGGCGACACCATTATTTTGACGATGGGAGTAATCCTAAAATGCAATTACGACTCAAATATTTAATCACTACAGTTGTCGTTTTACTGATCGTGCTCCTGGGTGGGATGTCCTGGCACCAGCACACCCATTTTAACCGGAACGTTACGATCAATGGGGTACCGGTTGGCGGTATGACCGCTCAACAGGCATATGATAAGGTGAAGAGTACTAAGCGAGCTAATAAGGTTTACCTGAATGGTCAGCTAATCTATCACGGAAATGCTACTGACTCGGGAATCAGTAGCCAGGACCGCGATCAGTTTACGAAGGCCCTGAAGAAGCAGGTAACCTTCTTCCCTTCTGGCAAGCAACAGAATATGCTGGTGTGGACCGACCAGATTAGAAACGATCAGCAGTCTGCAGCCAAGCGGCAGGCGGTTACTAACCGGATCCAACAGATGAATCAAGGCCGGCGGGCACCAGTTGATGCCTATGCCGTTCTTGAACACGGTCACGTAAAGCTGGTCGCTGGTAAGGCCGGTAACCAGTATGATCAAGCGGCCTTACTGCGGCAGTTCAAGCAGCGTGCAGCTAATGGGACTGTTCGTCTAACCGCTCGTCAGGCACAACCACTCTCAACGCAAAGTGCAACAGTTCAAAACGAAAAGAAACAGCTTCAAAAGCTGGCTGGACGGAGTGTTCAGTATAAGGTTGAAAATAAGCAATACCGTCTTACTAGTGACGACGTGATCACCAAGGCAACTTACCAGAATGGAAAATACCAGTTTGATACTGCTGCCGTGGCCGGAAAGATCAAGCAAATTAATCGTTCTCAGGCAACCCTCGGTCGGGCCTTCAAGTTCAAGACCCATGCCGGTAATGTCATCACTACCAATCGGAAGGGGAGCTATGGTTGGAAGATCAGTCCGGAACGGGCCGGTCAAACCCTGGCACAAGCACTTGCGGATGGTAAAAAAGAAGTTAGTGCCGAGCATGACATCTACGGAATCGGCTATAACACGCGGGGGACTGGTTATGGTGTTACCAGCAATGATGGTCTGGGTAATACCTATGCGGAACTTTCGATCGCAGACCAGCACGTCTGGTTCTACCGTGATGGAAAGTGTGTCTTCGATGCCGATGTGGTAACGGGGGCTAATAACCCTGAACAGGAAACTCCTAAGGGTGTCTGGTATATCATGTACCAGCAATCGCCTTCAGTCCTGCGTGGTAAGAACAGTGATGGCTCTAACTATGCCAGCAAGGTTCAGTACTGGTCACAGTTTACCGACAGCGGTTGTGGTTTCCACGATGCCAGCTGGCGGAAGAA
>DBOT01000109.1 GCA_002299975.1 Lactobacillaceae bacterium UBA639 | reverse complement strand
TTTACTAATTAACGGTGTGGGCACATTTAATTAGCAACGAAAAAAGTCACCCGCAGGTGAAAACCTCATCTGCGGGTGACTTTTTTAATATTCAATTAGTTTTCTTTAACAAAACCGTCCTGAACAAACTTCGTACCGAATGCCAGGGTGTTTTCAACCGGGCACTTGCGAGCAACGTCGGCGAGGAACTGCTTGATGTTTTCATCTGATTCGTCGCTGCGGACGTGTGGTTGGTAGCGGATCTCGGTAAATTTGTAGCGATTGTCGTCACTAGCCACATCTTCGCGCCCCAGGTCCCCTTCGATATCAACCCAGAAGGCGCGGAGGTCGAAGTGCCGCTTGCGTGCTAGTTCCGTAGCGGTAATTGCCTGGCAGGCACCGAACGAGGTGAGGAGAATCTCAACCGGATTCATCCCCGTGTTGGTACTCTCCGGTTCATCAAAAGTGATCTCAAATCCGCGTGCCCCCGCGGAAACCTGCATTCCAGTGGTTGTCTTGGTTGCCTTTACCTTATAAGTACTCATAGAAAACGCTCCCTTGCTTTTTCTCTCAGTGTACTTGAGTAGGACAAGGGCGTCAATTTTAATGCCTAGGCTGAAACCGTGTGGGGTGACTTTTGCCCGTCCAGGATCAGCAGAACGTCGTTGAGGGCGAAATCGACCATGTTCTTGACGGCCAGGTTAGTGAAGAAGGCGATGTGCGGGGTCAGGATGACGTTATCAAGATCGTGGAGCTCCTGAATCTGGGGTTCATCGGCCAGGCCCCGTTCCCGTCGGTCGGTTTGGAAGACCGGGCCTTCCCCCTCGACGGTATCGAGGGCCGCAGCGGCGATTGTGCCCTTTTTCAAAGCCTGGATCAGGTCGGCGGTATTGACCACGGGTCCCCGACTGGCGTTGACCAGGCCCGCGGTTGGCTTCATCAGGGCAAAGTCCTCGGCAGTTAGCAGGTCCTCTGAGGTTGGGTTGAGGTCAACGTGAAGACTGACCACGTCGGCACGCTTGAGGAGGTCCTCCTTACTGGTGTATTCCACGAGGTCCTTCATTTCATCGCGGGGATGGGTATCAAAACCAAGGACGGTGGCGCCCAGGGCGTTGAGGAGCTTGGCGAGGGTCCCACCAATCCGACCGACCCCAATGATTCCAATAGTTGCGGTGTGGATCTCAAGGGCCTGTTCGTCACTGAACCAGCGGTAGTCGTTGGCAGCTACCTGGTGGTCGAAGCGGTAGGACTTGCGCAGGAGCCGGAAGATCTGCATCAGGGCGTGCTCGGCAACACTGCGGGGTGAGTAGGCCGGGACGTTGGTGACGGTCAAACCATTGGCCTTTGCGGCGGCCAGGTCGACCATGTCGAAACCGGCTGTCCGGGTAGCAATCTGCTTGATCCCGTTGGCCTTCAGCTGGGGGTAGACAGCCGGATCAACCTTACTACGTTGCTGGATCACCAGGCCATCGACATCGGCCGTTAAGTCGACGGCATCGTCGATTAACTTGGGGGTGGTGATGATCTCGATCCCGTGCTCCTTGGCAAACGCCTTAATTGCGGATTGCTCGTCGTCCCGAACACTGGTCATTAGAATCTTCGTCATGGTTAGTCCTCCTCTACAAAGTGCTTGATGCGTTCAACGGCAGCCTTGATGTTATCGAGGCTGGTGGCGTAACTGATCCGTAGGTGGCCCTGACCGCCGGCACCAAAGTAGGAGCCTGGAATAACGGCTACCTTCCCCTTTTGGGCGAGGTCGGTCGCGAACTTGACGTCATCAGTACTGAACTTTGCCGGCAGCTTGGCGAATACGTAGAAGGCTCCGTTGGGAGTGGTAATCTCAAAGCCCAAATTGCGAAGGGCGGTGACCAGGAAGTCCCGCCGTTCCTGGTAGGCGGCCTTCATCTGCTGGGTAGCGACCTTCCCGGCATCGGTTGCAAAGGCGGCAGTTGCGGCGGCCATCGCGGGGTCGGAAGCGGCTGTGACCATCATGGCGTGGGCAGCGCTGACAGGGCCCATCAATTCCTTAGGGCCAGCAATGAAACCGATCCGGTAACCGGTCATGGCATGGGACTTGGAGGCCCCGTTCAGAACCAGGGTCTGGTCAGGGATGAATTCGGCAATGGAAGTGTGGCGACCGTTGTAGACCAGCTCAGAGTAAATTTCGTCAGCGATTACGACCAGGTTAGTATCCTTGATCGTCTCGGCGAGCGCCTTGACTTGGTCATGGGTGTAGGTGACGCCGGTTGGGTTGGATGGGTAGTTCAGAACTAGGCCCTTGGCGTTTGGATGCTCTTTTAAGACTTGCTTAAGGCGGGCTGGGGTCAGGACAAAGTTATCAGCACTGGTGTCAATTTCGACCGGGGTACTACCGAGCAGGGTGGTGACGGATGAGTACAGTGGGAAGGTCGGGGTGGCGATTAGGACCTCGTCACCCGGATTAGTGATGGCAGTCAGTGAGGCGTAGATGCCCTCGGTGGCACCGACCGTGACGGCGATTTCACTGTCCGGGTCGTAAGTTAGGTTGTAGCGGTCCGTCATGAAATGCGCGATAGCCTTGCGCAGGGCGACAGTCCCGTTGCCGGGAGCGTAGTGGGAGTCGTTATCTTGGATACTCTTAATGGCAGCTTCCTTCATGGCCTCCGGAACGTTGAAGTCAGGCTCACCCAGCGTCAGCTTAATGATTCCGGGGATGGTACTGGCTTGGTAGTCAAACTGCCGGATGCCGACCGGTTTGAGGCGGGCGAAGTTTTTGTTGAGATTTTTCATAATTGCAGGTTTTACAGCGGGCATAAGATCATCCTCCTTAAAATGAGAAAAGGCCCCGACGCTGAAATGATTCAGTATCCGGACCCTTCATCAGATTGGAATGAGTATATAAAGAAGGCTTCCGGATACTTGGGGCTTATCCGGAAAGCACAATGATGAAATCACTGCTGGCTAAGCGGACAAGCTGTCGCTAAACCAGAAGTCATACGCCTGTTTCAGTTGGTGCATAGCGTTATTCATCATTGGCTCCTCCTTTTGATTAACTGATTAGGGTCTATTTTAATTGTTTCTTAATAAAAGTCAACGTTTAAATTAGAAAAAGATTAAAAGTTTTGTAAAGCAGTGCCCAAACTAGTGTGGTAACAGATGTGATGACTGGGTCCTAATCAACCAAAAATAAGCAAAAATTAATTCACATTTTTCGTATATCACGCTTGTGCTACATCACAAATGTGGTATAATAATAATCGTGAAGGAAGTGAATAGCGATGCGGATCGATATAAAGCACTATCTGGAGGTTAATGACTTAACCATCTACCAGGTGTCGAAGCGCTCCGGCTATGGCTACAC
>DBOT01000061.1 GCA_002299975.1 Lactobacillaceae bacterium UBA639 | reverse complement strand
CAATCTGCCGGATAAAAAAAGCTGAGGGAGGCTTTACGCCTTTCTCAGCTTCATTTTATCATACTATGATTTAACCTCGTACTTAGCAAAACGCTGGTAGTCCTGCGGTGCGGCCTCAACCGTTAACAGGGTCCCGTTATTCTGGTATTCGGTATCCAGAATGTTGGAGTGCTCATTGAGGTAGGAGACCACCTGACCATCGGCGAACGGGATCAGGAGCTTGGTTTGAACATAGTCCTTGAAGAGGTGCTTACGGATAACATCCACTAGCAGCTCTAATGAAGCTCCCTGCTTGGCCGAGATGACAATCTGGTCATCACCCTCCAGGACGGGGAACTCGATTTCCGTCTTGTCGGCCTTGTTAAAGACGTTGACCATTGGAATATCGTGAATGCCGATCTGCTTGAGGGTCTTCTTCGTCGTTTCCATCATTTCCTCGTAGTGGGGATCGGAGTAGTCGATCACCTGGATGAGGAGGTCGGCGTTAGCAGCTTCGGCCAGGGTAGACTTGAATGATTCCACCAGCTGGGTTGGCAGCTTGCTGACGAACCCGACAGTATCACTGAGTAGGAACTCCTTCTGGTCGGGAAGAGTCATCCGCCGCACACTGGTATCCAGGGTGGCGAAGAGCATGTCCTTTTCGAAGACGGTCTTGTCTTCCACCTTGCCGTAGCGCTTAACCAGCCCGTTCATGATGGTGGACTTACCGGAGTTGGTGTAACCGACCAGGGCGGCTGTTGGAATCTCACTCTTGGCCCGTTGCTTACGCTTGGTCTGCTCGGACTTATCGATGGCAGCGAGTTCATGCCGCAGATGAGTGATCTGGTGTTGAATCGTCCGCCGGTCCATTTCCAGCTTAGTTTCCCCGGCACCACGGTTGGTAAAGCCGCTTCCGCCACCGGTCTGCTGGTCGAGTCGCTGACTAGCACTGGTCTGCAGACGTGGCAGGCGGTACTGAAGCTCGGCAATTTGAACCTGGAGCTTGGCTTCCTTGGTCTGGGCCCGCGTAGCGAAAATCTCCAGAATCAGGGCAGTCCGATCGAGGATTCGGCAGCCAGTTTCTTCTTCGAGGTTCCGCAGCTGACTAGGGGTCAGTTCGTCGTTAGTGATAATCGTAGTCGCGTGGTTAGCGGCTGCCACGTCACTGATCTCCTGAACCTTACCTTTACCGAAGTAGGTGGCAGGGTTAGGGCGGTCAATGACTTGGTCGACACGTTGAACAACGTCCATATGGTTGGCCTGCGCCAGTTCGGCCAGCTCAACCATGGAGTAGTCATAGTCTTCTTGGCCCGTGTCAAGGCCAGTGATGATTACTAATTCATCAGATTGTATGTTGGTATCCATTGAAGAGTATTTTCCCCCTTTGTGGATTAATTATTCAGGTATTTCAAGTTTGTTGTAGAAATCAACATTGGTAGAGTCGCCATCAAGGGTCAGCTTCGTGATGCTACCGTTGCGTGGGGACTCACCAGGATCTATTTCAGTGGAGTAGTGGGCAGCGATGGAACGGATCGTGGCCCCGTGAGAAACCACGACAACAGTCGAACCATCGGGAAGGGCGCGCAGCCGGTCAAAACCCTTGTTGATCCGGTTCCAGAACTGAACGTGGTCTTCCGCGTCGCCGTATTGGTCAGCGGCAGCAATCTTGTCCTTCAACTTGTCAGGGCCCCAGCCACCGACCATTGCGGCAAAGGTATGGTAGCCCTCGGCACCGCCAAGGAAGTCGGCAAATGATGGACCGTTTTGGCCTTCAAATGAGCCGAAGAACTCTTCCCGGAAGGCTGGTTCAGGAATCGGCTCCGTAATGTCGGTGTTCGGATCCGCAGCCAGGAGCAGGCGGGAAGTTGCCAGCGTTCGTGGGAGATCACTGCTGAAGAGGTAGTCGAAGTGCACCTTGGAGAGCAGTCTGCCGGCCCGCTTGGCATCTTCCTGACCCTTTTCGGTAAGTGGGGCGTCAGACCAGCCCTGGATACGGTTGTAGCGGTTCAGGTAAGTCTGACCGTGACGAACAAAGTAAACATGAATTGCCATGGTACGCAAAAACTCCTTTAATTTTAAATTGAATAAAATCCTGAACTTATTTTAACATGAAATGCCGCGCAAATAGTAGCAAACAAGCTTCTCTACAGCATTCGATTCTTCCGAATAATCTTCTGCCGAATCAGTTTGATGATGAAAGTTATCCCGGCAACTGCGAGGGCAACCAAGATAAAGAGCAGGATGAGGAGGGAGAAGTGTTTGCGGACGAACGGAATGGTTCCGAAGAAGTAACCACAACCACAACCTAAGGCAACCCAGGAGGCCACTCCGACCATGTTAGCGATGGTAAAGCGGTGGAAGCTGTAGCCCATGATTCCAGAAATCAGGGGGATGAACGACCGGATGAAGGGGACAAAGCGCCCAAAGGCCACCGCCCAGAAGCCGTACCGGTCAAGAAACTTGCCAGCCTCGACCATCCGTGGTCCCTCCAGTTGGTGTTTGAGCCAGCGCCAGTGCGAGAGGCGGTGCCCGATGTAGTAGTTGACGGAATCACCGATGAAGGCGGCGAAGAAGAAGACCGGGATCACGATCTCCATCTTCAGGATTGGCTTAACGGCGATAAAAGAACTGGTTAAAAAAACTAGTGATCCGCCTGGCAGCCAGGGAAAGACCACTAGTCCCGTTTCCATAAATACTAGGGCGAAGAGGATAACGTAACTCCACGGCCCCAGCCATTGAAACATTGGAATCAGGGTTTCCGCAATGTGGGTCAGAACATAAAAAATGTGGGCCATGGAACCCCCTCCTTTCGAACAAAAGATACTACCCTTTATTGTAGGCTGTTTGGCTCGTGCTTGCCTAGCGCTTCTTACAAAAATTAAGCAATCCTTTAACCGCCCTGGCGAAACGTTAACGGTCGTGCTGGGGATGATGATATAATAGTAAGACGATTTTAGCGGGATACGTCCCTTAAGCAGAAAGGAAGATATCTGTGGTTGAAGATTCAGTAAGAAAGTATGAACAGGAACACTTGGACCACGTGGTGAAGGAGATCAAGAAGGCCGAGGGCAAGGCCGAGCAGAAGATCAACACCGCCAAGCACGACATCAAGGGGATTAACAAGCAGATTGATGATATTCACCTTAATACGACGACCTATTCAGGGATGATGGATACGGCGATGTCGTTCCGGGCCCAGCAACAGATGCTGGATGAGCGGCAGAACAGCTGGCAGCACGCGGCCGACCACCTGGCCACTCTGCAGCGGCTGGAGAAAAAACCTTACTTTGCCCGGATTGACTTCCAGGAAAAGGGTGCCGCCAAGCCAGAGTCAATTTACATCGGCCTGGCTTCATTTAGTGACCAACCCGACCACTTTCTGGTGTATGACTGGCGGGCCCCAATTTCTTCCGTCTACTACGAAGGTAAATTAGGCAAGGTCAGCTACGATACCCCGGTCGGTAAGCAGGAGGTCAACCTGACCTTGAAGCGCCAGTTCCAGATCAAGGACGGGACGATCGTAACCATCTTTGATACTGATGAACAGGTCGGGGATCAGATGCTCCTCGAGGCCCTGGGAAACCACTCCAGCACCAAGATGAAGAGCATCGTGACGACGATTCAGCGGACGCAAAACGAGATTATCCGGGATACCAAGGATGAGCTGCTCTTTGTTCAGGGGGCTGCTGGTTCTGGGAAGACGGCGGCGGTCTTGCAGCGGGTGGCCTGGTTGCTCTACCGTTACCGGGGCAACCTGACCTCCTCTCAAGTGGTCCTCTTCTCGCCAAACCAGCTCTTCAACGACTACATCGACCAGGTGCTGCCAGAGCTGGGGGAGCACAACATGGTCCAGATGACCTACTTTCAATTTGTTAACCGGCGGGTTCCACGGCTGCACGTACAAACCCTGGCGCAACGTTTTGCGGCCAACCAGACGGCGACCGCCCAGAAGATCCAACGTCTCGTCACGAGTCTTCACTACTTCAAGCTGACGGGCCGCTACGCCAAGCACCTGGGTCATGCTAACATGCGTTTCCGTAACATTATGTTTAATGGCAAGGTCTTCATCAGTAAGGAGAAGATCAAGGAGATCTACTATTCCTTCAATAATAATTACAACCTCGGTAACCGCCTGGACGGGACAAAGGAGGCCATGATTAAGTACCTGAACCACCGTGTTTCCAGCGAGATGCGGAGCAAGTGGGTCGAACAGCGGATCCAGGACCTGAGCAAGGAGCAGATTGACGAGCTCTTCGCCAACGAGCCCCGGGAATTTGAGAATGACGATAAGGAATATCGTTTCCTGGCTCGGCGGATCGTGATGCGGGCCTTTGAACCGATCAAGCGGGCCATCAACCACAACCAGTGGCTCAACATCAACGGTCAGTTCCTTCACCTCCTGCGGGTCACGCCAAAGCTGCTTGACCTGGCAGAATACGATCTGACTGTCGACCAGTGGCAGGAATACGTTGACCAGGTGAAGGAAGACTTGAAGAAGGGGCAGATCAGTGCCAGTGGCATCACGATCTACCTGTATCTCTATGACCTGATCACCGGGCGCAAGGGACAACGGGACATCCGCTACGTCTTTGTCGATGAAGTCCAAGACTACGATGCCTACCAACTGGCCTACCTGAAGTACCGTTTCCCGAAAGCCAAGTACACCTTGCTGGGTGACCTCAACCAGGCAATCTTTACCCACGCCAACAGCCACTCCCTCCTGAAACAGCTGGGAACGATGTTTGATCCAGAGAAGACCAAGGTGGTTCAACTAACGAAGTCCTACCGGTCGACTAAGCAGATCACGGACTTCACCAAGCACCTCCTCGTTGACGGGGAAGCCATCGAGGCCTTTGATCGAAATGGTGACCTTCCTCAGGTCGTTGTTGATGGCACGCTGGATAAGAGCGTCGACACTGTGGCTGCCACCCTTGAGAAGTACCAGGATGAACATGACGCAGTTGCAATTATTGGTAAGAACCTGGAGGATTGCGAGAAGCTGTACCAGGAGCTGGAACGCCGCAATGTCAAGACGACCCTGATCCGGACCGAGAACCAGCGCCTGGTCAAGGGACCGATCATCGTGCCGTCCTTCCTGGCCAAGGGATTGGAATTCGACGCGGTAATTGTCTGGAATGCTAACGACCAGGAATACCATGGTGACGATGAACGCCAGCTACTCTACACAATCTGTTCCCGGGCCATGCACGCCCTGACCCTGACGGTAACCGGCACGCCAACTAATCTTTTGAACGGGGTACCGAAGGACGAGTACCAACTAAGTCAACCACCACGCCCTAAA
>DBOT01000120.1:1948-3512 GCA_002299975.1 Lactobacillaceae bacterium UBA639 | reverse complement strand
GTCACGGTCAAAGTGAATGGAACCTGGCTAACAAGTTCACTGGTTGGATCGATGTTGACTTGAGCGAAAAGGGTGTTGAACAAGCTAAGGAAGCTGGTAAGGCCCTTAAGGAACACGGTATCGAATTCGACTACGCTTACACTTCTGTTCTGAAGCGTGCCATCAAGACGTTGCACTACGCTCTTGAAGAATGTGACCAACTTTGGATTCCTGAAACCAAGACTTGGCGTTTGAACGAACGTCACTATGGTGCTCTGCAAGGCCTTAACAAGAAGGCTACTGCTGAAAAGTACGGGGACGAACAAGTTCACATCTGGCGTCGTTCATACGATGTTCTGCCTCCATTGCTGAAGGCCACTGACGAAGGTTCTGCTCTGCACGACCGTCGTTACGCTAACTTGGACCCACGGACTGTTCCTGGTGGTGAAAACTTAAAGGTTACCCTGGAACGGGTTATCCCATTGTGGCAAGATGAAATTGCGCCAAAGCTTTTGGATGGCAAGAACGTTATCATCGCTGCCCACGGTAACTCCCTCCGTGCTTTGAGCAAGTACATCGAAAACATTTCTGNNTTTCTGACGAAGACATCATGAACTTGGAAATGGCTACTGGTCAACCAGTTGTTTACGACTTCGATGACAAGCTGAACGTTCTCAGCAAGGAAAAGTACTAAAATAGTGGCTTTCCGCTAATATAAACTACTGCTAGCCTGTTTGCCCAACCCGCAGCTAGCAGTACAAAATTCCCGACCATCCTTGATGACCGGGAATTTTCTTATCTTTAAACTTTTGAAAAGATTACGAAGATCCTTGCGAATGAATTGTGGTCCGAGTCAATTGTGTTATGATGGAAAATAAATTAAATGTAGATGGAGTCGATTTGTTAAGATGAAAAAGCAACATAGTTTACCGTTAAAGAGCTTCATTAAGGAGCTCAAGGCCCTGGTAAAGCCTGATTATCTCAAGGCGATGTGGCCAGTCGGCGGAATTGCCATTATTTTTATTGCCCTGACCTGCATCCTTAGTTTTCTTGCTACCAGCGTCATGTCCTCAATGATGATGAGCGTCATGATGATCATGTACGGGATGGCCTCACCGACTGCCCTGCTGATGGGACTGTTGGAGATCTTAGGAGCGGCTGTAATTTCAATTGCCCTGTCCTTCTTCTTCAACTTCTTCATGGTTGCCATCCAGTACACCTATCAGGATCGCTTAGCACATCCTGAACAACCGGTTAGTGCCGGTTCCATCTGGATGCATTACAAGCACCTGCGGAAGAACCAGGTATGGCGGATTGCCCTATACATCGGGCTGTTTATCTTCCTGTGGAGCCTACCATTGGACATCATCGGCGGACTGGTTGGTGGCCTGACTAAGAATACGGTTTGGCCACTGATCATTCGGATCGTTAATGATATTGTGATCCTCTGGAAGGCCTTGGAATACTCCCAGTCCTACTTCCTGTACCGGGAGAAGCAACCACAGTTCCTCGGTCAGTCCATGCGGCACGCGTTGACGGCTAGTCGGCGGTTCATGGATAGCCGCAAGTGGAACTACCTGCTGAT
>DBOT01000120.1:0-1840 GCA_002299975.1 Lactobacillaceae bacterium UBA639 | reverse complement strand
TGACCTACGTCGGCATTGCCCTGGTAATCATTGGCATTGCCTGCTACCTGCCAGTTATCCTGGCAGCAGGGACCTTGTACTACGTTAAGAGCAAGGACGAACCAGATCCGGTCGATATCGATGCAACCTTCAAGGATACCTTCAAGCCTGTTGCCGAACTGACTGGTGAAGCATACGTTCACGAAGTTTACACGCCTGCTAAGCCTAAAGAACAACCAGCACCGGTTGCCAAGAAGGACGACGAACCCAAGCGTGAAGCTAAAAAAGACGAATAATACTATTTGAAGAGAAGTGGTCGCATTGACTGCTTCTTTTTTGTTTAGCCTTGACATGGTTGTGAGCCAGCTAGTACAATAACGGCAATATCAAAGGCAATGCGTTGGGCATAGTAGCCAGTTCGGTGGACAAGAAGAGAGTTTGCGGCAGCTGCAAGCAAACCAATCCGGAGCGGCAAAGTACACCGAACGGGCCTTTCACACTGAACGGATCGTCTCGTTATCGACGGAGAGTGGTAGCCTGGGTGGGCTGCAATTCAAGGTGGTAACGCGGTAAATCGTCCCTGACTTCAGCAGAAGTTGGGGACTTTTTTAGTATCCGGGACTTTTAATAAAATGGAGGAATGGCAGATGAACATTATTGATGAATTGAAGTGGCGGGGTGCAATTAACCAAGCCACGGACCTTGATGCGTTAAAAGAACTGACGGATAACAACAAGATTGCCCTTTACTGCGGGACCGATCCAACGGGTGACAGTCTCCATATCGGTCACCTGATTCCGTTCATGATCCTTAAACGCTTCCAGCTGGCAGGTCACCACCCGGTAATTATCATCGGTGGTGGTACCGGTGCGATCGGTGACCCATCTGGTCGGAAGTCCGAACGGCAGCTGCAGACGATGGAACAGGTTCACCACAACGAAGAAGCTCTGACTGCGCAGATGAAGAAGCTCTTCGGTACTGAAAACTTCACGATTGTTAACAACTATGACTGGCTCTCCAAGATCAGTCTGCTGGACTTCCTGCGTGACTACGGGAAGCTGTTCAACATCAACACGATGCTGAATAAGGAAGTTGTCGCTAGCCGGCTGGAAGCGGGGATTTCCTTCACTGAATTTACCTACCAGATTCTGCAGTCCGTAGACTTCCTGCACCTTTACCGGCACAATGATGTTCAGCTGCAGATCGGGGGCTCTGACCAGTGGGGTAACATCACGGCCGGAATTGACCTGATCCATAAGGTTGAAGGCCCTGACACCAAGGTATACGGTCTGACGATTCCATTGATGCTGAAGGCTGACGGCACCAAGTTCGGTAAGACTGCTGGTGGAGCTGTATGGCTGGATCCAAAGAAGACGTCTCCATATGAGTTCTACCAATTCTGGATTAACCAGGATGACCGGGATGTTGTTAAGTACCTGAAGTACTTCACCTTCCTTTCTAAGGAGGAAATTGACGATCTGGCAGAAAAGGTTGAGAAGGAACCTTGGAAGCGGGAAGCACAACGCCGCCTGGCTGAAGAAGTAACGAAGTTTGTTCATGGCCCAGAAGCCGTTGAAGAAGCAGAACGGATCAGTAAGGCCCTCTTCTCTGGTGACGTTGCTGACCTGTCTGTGGATGAAATTGAACAGGGCTTCAAGAACATGCCATCAGTTGACGTTGAAAATAAGAAGGAAAACATCGTTATCTGGTTAACTGATAACGGAATTGAACCTTCCCGGCGGCAGGCCCGGCAAGATGTTTCCAATGGTGCCATTCGAATCAATGGTGAGAAAGTTGATGATGTCGATGCCGAGATTGATCCAAGCACGCACTTCGATGGTAAGTTTGTGATTGTCCGGAA
>DBOT01000089.1:274-6867 GCA_002299975.1 Lactobacillaceae bacterium UBA639 | reverse complement strand
GCCCCTAATTGTTCGAAAAACTCGATCAGTTGGGAGCGTTTTTTGGATTGAAATGTTTTATACATTAAGCCTTTTGCATCCGCAGCGCTAATACATAGTGCTGGGTAAACAGCGTTAACGCCAGGTAAAGGAACATCGTCGCTGAACCAGTCTTAGTCAGGTAGTCGATAGTGCCGTGAAGAAGGATCATCAGCACCCACAGGAGAAGGGTGAACCAGCTTGCCTGCCGGTAGTAGGTCCCATTCTCCTGCCAAACCTTACAGGTCATTGCCCGCCAGGCGCCGAAACCAATGGCAAGCACAACCAGCGATACGAATAATCCCATCACCGTCATAGTGGTTAGAGTCAGGCGGTGTTCATCAACAGCCTGGAGGGTGAAGTAACAGCCCAACAGGACCAGCACCAGGAGCTTCTTCTGGGAAGATTTGATGCGTTTAGGCTGCAATTGTTTGTAGACAACATAAATGACAATGAGTGCGTATAAGAAGATGGAAGATAGTTGCATTATTAAGTTCTCCTCTGGATTGATAATTGTTGCAACCATCTTAGCAAGTATTTGGCGTACAGTAAGCAGATTATCGCCAAACGGTCCTATTTGCCAAGCGAGTGGTCAATTTTTCGTCCTCGAATTCATCCCCGTTGAATTTTAGGTGCTAGAAACAACAACTAGCATCCCTATTTTTACCACTGGGATGATAGAACAGTATTTCCCTTTTCGAACCTGCTAAATTATGACGTGAGGTGAGAAGAATGCTGATAACCACACACAATTTAACCAAGAAATACGGTCATAAGATGGCTGTTAACGGAATTGATATCAAGATTCCCGCCGGTTCCCTGGTTGCGTACCTGGGAACAAACGGTGCGGGAAAGTCGACGACAATCAAAATGCTGACGGGCCTAATTAAGCCAACTGCCGGCGTCATTTCTTATACGAATAATTTAAAAATTGGCATTGTTTTTCAAGATAGTGTCCTTGATGATGAACTAACAGTCAAAGAGAATTTGACGAGTCGTGCCCAAATGTACCGGCATGTTGACCAGGCTTGGGTTGATGAACTAATTCAGTTAACCGGACTGACGAACTTTTTAACGCAGCGTTATCGAACCCTCTCCGGTGGGCAAAAGCGACGTGTTGATATTGCCCGTGCACTGCTTGCCCGCCCTAACCTATTATTTCTAGATGAACCGACAACGGGATTGGTTATTCAGACTCGCCAAGCAATCTGGACGCTTTTACAAAAGCTTCAGCACGAACAGGGCCTAACCATTTTCTTAACTACCCATTATTTGGAAGAAGCAGCCGCGGCAGAACTGATTTACGTTCTGGAAAATGGTAATATTCTTGCTCACGGTTCGGCAACAGAACTGTGCCACCAGTACGCGAAAAGTCACCTAAAGCTCTATTTCAAAGACCAAACAACACCGGCATCCGGTACCCTAATTGCCGATCAAACCTATGAATGGGAAGGTTTAACAAGTAAGCAGGCTCTACAAGTAGTCAATAGCTTGCAGGGCCACCTGAATGATTTCGAATACCAGCGAGGAAGCCTGGATGATGCATTTATTAACATAACGGGAAAGGAGCTTCAATAATGGCGGCTTTAGTTAAACGTAACATCAAATTATATTTGCAAAATCGAGTGGGCGTATTGATGTCGCTCTTAGGAGCATTAATCTCATTTTTTATTTACATTGGCTTTCTCCAGAAAAACATGGCAACTTCCTGGGGAACCCTCCCACACGTTCACCAAGCTCTCGATGCTTGGGTGATTGGTGGTATTCTAGCCATTACCGGAATAACAACAGCGTTTGCGGTCAGCGGGCAATTGGTTAGTGATCGCGAGAAAAATATTGATTGGGATTTACAGATGACTGCCTTGACCCCAACTAGGATCACCATCACATACTTAGCCAGCACAGCGATTGTCAGTTTCTTTATGCAGGTTATCATGTTGATCATAATGAGTGGCTACTTTTACTGGCAAGATCGGTTAGTAATCAACCTCAGTGCCAATTTTCCCCAATTATTTTTGATCACACTGCTCAATACTCTATTTGCCACCAGCTGCTGTCAGTTAATTGTCACATTTATCCGGCAGCACACCGTTTACAGCCGGGTAGCCGCTTTAGTCGGCACTTTAACCGGTTTTCTGGTCGCGACCTACATGCCATTATAGGGGTGTTATCGCATGGGATGCAGCGATTGGTGAAGCTCTTCCCCGGTTCCTATATTGCTGCCGCATACCGCCAAGTACTAATGAAGGACTTCGTAAACAATGATTTTCCTAGAGCAATTCGCCAGCAATTAATTGATTTTCTGGGGATCCGGTTAACCATTCACCAGCATTTACTAAACCTTAATGATGAATTAACCCTGGTAATTGTGGGGATAATGGCGAGTCTAATTTTACTAATAGCGATTGATCACTTAAAATATAGACAAAATTAGATATTGAGGAGCTGGAGCGATGAAAATTGAATACCAGCAAGACCAAAACTTAAAAGACGAGATCGTTGTCCGAGTTTTGAGCGGTGAAAGGAACACTAAGGTTGACCGCCTTCTTCAGTACTTGGGCGCCTTTAACCAAACCTCATCGACGATCCCGGTAAAAACAGCGGACCGGTTTGTGATCGTCAAACCGGCAGACCTGGTAATGGTGGAGGTCAATCAAAACGAATTAACCTTTTATACCACTAGCCACGTGATTAAAACAAACGGTCACCTCAAAGACATCCAAAGTCGGCTAACGGCTGCTAACTTTATCCAGGTGTCGCACTTTGCAATCATCAACATGGACTTTCTTCAATCAATGGAAAACGGTTTTTCGGGGACAATGGTGGCTAAGCTGCTGGGCGGTGTGAAGACTTCCGTGAGCCGGAAGTTTGTCCCCCTGATTAAGGACTACTTAGGATTGTAGGTGAGATTTATGATGAGCAAACTATTTCGACGCTTCTGTATTGGGGTTGGCTTTGCGGCCGCTACCTACTTAATTATCATTACCACGCGGGTCCAATCAACAATGCCAACGCCCCGCAATACCTGGAGTGTCCTCATAATTGGTGGCTTAATTGGGGTTGCCTCCCTTCTCTTTGAATTGGATATCAGTTACCTGAGCGCGCTGGTAGGTCATTTCCTGTTAACCCTAGGGTTGGTGATGATCATGCTCTGGATCAACCACTGGTTCTTTGACATGGTAACCTTTTTGATGATTCTCGTTATCTACGTCATCATTTGGGTCATCATCCGCCTCACCCAGGTGAATGATGTTAAGCGGATCAACGAGAAGTTACACGATCGGAATCAGCACTAAGCAAAAGAAAAGCGGCGTTAAATGAAGCCTAAAGCTTTCATTTAACGCCGCTTATTTCNNTATTTCGTATATTCTATGGTTCTTTTAAACCGACCGCCTTGATGGCTGCCGTCATGTCTTCCGGCAGCGGGGCCGTTACAGTGATATAGTCCCGCTTAAACGGACTATAGAACTGCAACCAATAGCAGTGAAGGGCCTGCCGAGCAATCAATGCGGAAGGCTGACCATACATTTCATCCCCAAACAAGGGGTGACCCAGGTAAGTAAAATGCACCCGGATCTGATGGGTCCGCCCCGTATGCAGGCGAATTTTCACCAGGGTTCCCTGTTCGTTCCTATCCTGGGTCCAGTACTCAGTCACCGAGGGTTTACCGCCCTGACCGACCATTCGCTGAACAAACGATTCCGGATCCCGCATAATTGGTGCATCGATGTACCCGTGTTGAGCCGTGAGCGGCCCTTGCACCAGGGCTAGATAATTTTTCTTCACCAGGTGGCTCTTCAATTGCCGGTCCAGGACAGCATGGGCAAAGCGGTGCTTAGGAAAGATCACCAGGCCACTGGTGTCCTTGTCTAGGCGGGTGGCCACATGAATCACCTGGTTCTCGTACCCCTGCTCTTGGTAATAGTACTTGACCCGGTTAACCAGACTGTCGGGTACCGCCACATGATGGGCCGGCACAGTGGCCACCCCTGCTGGCTTGTTCAAAACCAGGAAGTCCTGGTCCTCATAGACAATCTGGATAGGCGCCGGGTAGGCTTCCACGTGCTCATTTCCGGTTTCGGCCGGCAACACCAGGGTAAAGTTATCACCGGGATGGACCATGTCAACTGCCCACTTTTCCTCACCGTTGATCAGCATCTTACCACCGTGGTAGATCGCCACCTTCAGTAGGGAGCTGGTCACCCCCTCCATCCTGAGGGCTGATCGCAGGCGCCGGGGAACCTGGTGCTGGTATTTCCACGTAAACTCCATTACCGGGTCCCACCAATGAAGGAATCCTTGACCCGGTTCCAGAAGTTAGTATGCCGGTAACGGGCAAAATTGATTTTCTTCTCCGAAACCTGGTAGGCCAGTTCCATCAGGTAGCGCTGACCCTTCTTGTTTTTCAGCATGACCTGGTCACGGTCGCAGGTCATCACATGGCCGTTAACGTCCCGCAGCCGCAGCATCAGCTTGGTATCGGCCCCGAAGATGATTGGTGAACCCAGGGTCCGGAAAACCCGGTTATTCAGTGACGCCATTTCGGCTAGCTGGAAACCAACACTGTGCGGATCCATGATGGCGCCCCCGACCGACTTGTTATAGGCCGTTGACCCGGTTGGGGTTGAGATACACAGGCCATCGCCCCGGAAGTTTTCAAACAGCTGGTTATTGATGTAGACATCGCACACCATCGTCTTGGTGATGTTACGGATCGTCGACTCGTTGAGGGCCACGAAACTGTCGACCATCCCATCTGAGTAAACAGCCTTCATGTCGAGCAAGGGGTAGGAAACTGATTGGCCACTATCCTTGACCAGGCTATCAACCAGGTCATCAATTTCAAAGTTACGCCAGTCAGTGTAGAAGCCCAAGTGCCCGGTGTGAATTCCCACGAAGCGGACCCGGTCCAGCTGCTTCTGATAGTGGTGGAAGGCCGATAGGAGGGTGCCATCCCCACCAATGGTAATGACGACCTCAGGCTTTTCCTGGTCGTAAATCAGCCCAGCCTTCTCCATTTCGGCCCGCAGGAGCTTAGTAACCCGCTGGGACTCAGCCGTTTCGTTATTATAAATCGCTACTCTCATTGTGTGAGCCATCCTCCTTATCCTGCTCATCATCCTTCTTCAGCGGCTGCGCGGTCCGCTGGGAGAAGAGGGTCTGGGCCTCCTTGATTTCTTCACGAATCTCCGACATTTCATTATCCAGTCGGAAAGCCGCCTCAGCCGCCCGCTGCAACCGCGCCGACAATTCTTCTGGGAAGGCTCCTTGGTACTTGTAATTCAGGGAGTGTTCAATCGTTGCCCAGAAGTTCATCGCCAGGGTCCGTACCTGGATCTCAGCCAAGATCTTCTTTTCCCCGGTTACCAGTTGAACGGGGTATTCAATGACGATGTGGTAGGAGCGGTAACCACTAGGCTTAACATTGGTCACATAATCCCGTTCCTCTAGGATGGTCATATCACTGCGCTGCCGCAGTAAGTCCACCACCACATAGATGTCCTCGACGAACTGGCACATGATCCGCAGACCAGCGATATCCTGCATATCCTGTTCCAGTCGGTCCTCTTGAACATGACGGCGGACCATCTTTTCCTTGATACTGTCAACGGGCTTGACCCGCCCGGTGACAAACTCGATCGGTGAGTGCTCGCCCTGTTCCTGGTACTGTTTGCGCATTCCCCGCAGTTTTACCTTTAATTCATTGACGGCCTGTTGATATGGCAATAGAAAGTGCTGCCAATTTTCAATCATATTAAAGCCTCCTGTTAAATCTGAATATTATTTTAGCATACTTTAATGAGCTGGTGGGTCCAATGCAGTTTACTTTACAAGAAGCACTTTTTTTGCCACAATTGGAAATGTTTACAAAAGAATTTAAAGTTATTTATCGATCGGAGGAGCAGTTGATGCTTGAGATTCATTTGTTTGTCAACCCCTTGGGGATGCGTTGTTTCCGCTGTGAAAATGACGTCTTACGGGTAGATCATGAATTGAATACCAAAATTAATTATCAATTTGTCCCACTGTTTAACATGCAGACAATTACGGATACATTGCGGCTGTATGGCCTCAGCAGTTGTGATCTGAAGGTTCGCCAACACGTCGCTGATACCATCTTCCAGGTTATCTTGGACTACAAGGCCGCCCTCTTCCAGGGACGTAAGCGGGGCCGCCGTTACCTGTTGCAACTTCAGGACGCTATGGTCAAGGAACAAGTTGATTATTCCCGCCAACTCGTAGAAAGAGTTGCTAAGCAGGCCAATCTGGACCTTGAGATGTTCATGGAGGACCGCCGTTCTAAGCTCGCCCACCAGGCTTTTCAGGAGGACCAGCAGATGGCCGCCGAACTAGGCGTCACCCAGACAGCTACTGCGGTGGTTTTTGACACCGACCAGACGGACTACGGATACTTGATTTCGGACTTCGATTATGAAACCCTCATCCAGGCCTTCCGAGAAAACAAGCTCGACCGGCAGCAGAGTGCAGCCCAGTTTGCTGCACAGTTTCACCGGCCGTCTTTAAAAATTATCCAGAAATAAAAAAGATCAGGAAATTGACGTGTACCCCCAGAG
>DBOT01000089.1:0-240 GCA_002299975.1 Lactobacillaceae bacterium UBA639 | reverse complement strand
GGAAATCAACTCTGGGGGTATTTCTATGACTAAAATTAGTGTCAATACTAAATTGAAGGCGGTTAAAGAGTATGCAAATAGCAACAGTAGTCTGACTTCCGTCAGACATAAATATCACCTTGCCAAGTTTGATTTTCAAATATGGGTGGGTATTTATGCACGATTTGGTGAAGGACCATTGCTTAGTCCGCCTAAAGTTACTGGGGATTTTCGCTTGAATCTGGTAAAGTGGAAACAAGA
>DBOT01000142.1 GCA_002299975.1 Lactobacillaceae bacterium UBA639 | reverse complement strand
AGTGTCAACCCTAAGGGGTATTGTACGTTTGATACATGGACATCGTTTTTATTTTGGCGTGAAAAAGTTACTTTTGCTGATCATCATCGTGAATAGTAACGTTTTCGTCTTGATCAACGTTGTAGCGGGCCAGGAGAATCTGCTGGTACTTATCCTCAATGATCTTGTCGACCGCCGTATCGTCAATCTTGGGCATCGCTTGCCGAATCTTATCGAGGACCTCGTCATTGAATTGCATCTCTGGCTTAACGGCTTCCTTATCAGTCAGCACAGCTACTGTCTGGTCGTAATCAAGCTCCTGGGTATCCCAGCTGGAACGGTCTGCATCGGGCTGGTGAAGAACGTCGTCGCGGTCCTTCAGATCCTTGCGAAAACCATTTTCGTCGTATTCGTACTTTTTATCTGCCATCTAGCTTCACTCCTTACTACAATAATTTAGCGCATTCTGTTTAGAGTGTCTACTTTTGTCGATTCGGCCTTATAATGAAGACGAGGAGGGGAGTGCAATGAAAAAAGATCCGCAACGGCGTTATGTTATCTTGCTGACAATCTTTATCGTGGCCTGTTTTATGCTGCTGACTTTATCGGAAGAGGTCGCTAAATATTAAAAAGCTGGGTTTTATCACCCGGCTTTTTTCATTTAGTTAGAATAGGCAGCCCGCATCTGCCTGACGGTCCTTGTGATATATCTTGGCTACCGAGAATCATGGAGATGACGGCCACTCCCGCTACCCCCGTGTTGAGGACGGCGGCCAGATTATTGTGGCTAATTCCGCCAATGGCAACCATTGGGTGATGACTGGCAGTGTTTAGTTGGGCTAGTTGTTCAGTCCCGATGGCTGGATCGGCGTCCCCTTTAGAGTTAGTGGGGAAGACCGGCCCTGTTCCAACGTAATCAACAGCCGCTAAGTGATTGGCCTTGGCAATCTCTGCTGCTGTATTACAGGAATAGCCGATCAAGAGCTTCCCAGCAGCCCGCTGGATGACTTTTTCGATCCGCTGATCCTTCTGGCCAACGTGGACGCCATCCGCGCCGACCTGCAGAGCCAGTTCCTCGTCATCATCAATAAAGTAGGGAACGTGGTAACGCTGGGTGAGCTTACGTAATTTAACTGCCATGTTGGTGATCTCCGTCTTACTGAGTTGGGAGCCATCTTTTTCCCGGTACTGGAAGGCAGTGACGCCGGCCTGAAGCGCCGTTTCCACATCATGCAGGAAGCGGTCAGGGGCATTGCCAACATCCTGGGTACCACCGACCAGGTAGACCTTGAGCATGTTCGGATCAAAATTAGTCATCAGTCATCCTCCTTAATCTTAGCCCAGTGGTTGAGGGGACCATGGCCATGACCGACATTGATGCCATCGCGAATGGTGGCTTCAACGTAAGCCTTCCCGGTCCGGATAGCCTCTTCCATTGTGTGGCCCTTTGCCAATTCTGCGGTGATGCAGGCGGAAATCGTGTCACCAGTTCCGTGAGTGTTATGCGTATCAATTCGCGGGGCGGTCATCCAGAAGCTCCGACCGTCAGCAAGCAGGACAAAATCATTCGCCTCATCTGCACTGTTGAAGTGACCGCCCTTAACGAGAACGTTCTTAGCGCCGAGGGCCTGCAACTTCTTCCCAGCCGTGACCATCTCGTCTTCGGTTGTGATGGTCATCCCCGTCAGCTTCTCGGCTTCAGGGAGGTTCGGCGTTACCAGGTCAGCTAGCGGCACCAGTTCGTCACGCACCACGCTGATAGCGTCCTCACTGAGCAGTGGAGCACCACCCTTAGCGATCATCACAGGGTCGACGGTGAGGGGACCAAAGTCATATTTCTTGAGGTTACGGACAACAGCCTTGACATGTTCGGCATCAGCCAGCATCCCCGTCTTGCAGGCGCGGATGTTCAGATCCGCTGCCAGGGAGGCAAACTGTTCATCGATCATCTTAATCGGCAGCGGGAAAGCATCCTGAACGCCAAGGGTATTCTGGGCAGTTACGGCAACCACGACCATCGTAGAAAAGACGTGGCGCATTTGCATCGTCTTCAGGTCGGCCGCGATCCCGGCGCCCCCACCGCTATCAGTACCGGCAATTGTTAATGTTTGAGGAAAATCATTTGTCATTATTATCGTCCCTTTCTTTTGCTAATTGGTTTGCCAGTTGTTGGCTGTCTAACTGGCTTAGTTCATCGAAGAAGTACATTTGCCATTGGCCAAGTCCAACGGCCTGCTGAGCGGCATTAGCGCCGGCGAGGCTAAAGAACTTCGCAGCCAGGGCGCTGCTGACGACAGGAGTATCACCAACAGTCAGGTAGGCGGCGGTGATGCTGGATAGCATGTCGCCACTCCCCACGTTAACAATGAGCATATCCGTCCCCGTCGGATTGATAAAGATATCTTGGCCGTCCGTCACAACATCGGTGGCACCGGTAAGGCAGACACAGGTGTGATAACGCTGGGCACACTGCTTAGCTACTGGGACCGGGGATGGTTGGTGCCCACCGGCATCAATGCCGTGGCCCGTACTGTCATATCCGGCCAGGGCAGCGATCTCACTGGCGTTTCCCCGAATGACGGTGAAGTAGTAATCGGCTAGTAGTTGTTTGGCAATCTTCAACCGGTAGTCAACGCTCCCGACAGCCACGGGATCCAGCACGACTGGGCGCCGGCCTACGTTAGCGTCTAAGACCGCTCGAATCATGACCAGTTGGTTTGAATTGATGGTCCCCAGGTTGATCGTGATGGCGTCGGCCAGGTTGACCATCTCGGCGGCCTCTTCT
>DBOT01000133.1 GCA_002299975.1 Lactobacillaceae bacterium UBA639 | reverse complement strand
AAGGTCTACCTTGCTAAATAAGTTACTGCTTATTTAGCAAATTTATTATATCATCTGACTTAGTAACTTGTCAATAGTTTTTATTAACTTTATTGAAGCAATCATCTTGATCACCCGTTACAAGTCAGCTTATTTATAATACCTGATTGCCATCAAGAAGTCAACAATTAATTTTAACTTAGTAAGAAGCAAAATTATCAACTGCCTCAACAGCAATATCTATTGTACTATCCCATCGTCATTTTATCAAGGATAAACATGAACTATTTTTCATGTAGTTACCTAGACTAGCTGTCAAGTTCCATCCCTTGACGACTTGTGAAAAATAACTTTGGTCTAGCTAAATCTTGTCATGTTTCTGAAACACAACAGTTAAATACTATAGTCGTTTTGTAATCATTTTGCAAGGCATAATTAAAAATTAATTCACCCGCTCAAATACAGTATTCAAGAACCTGAGCCGCCTGATCACCGATATCGTCATAATGCAGAACCAATGACTGAACAACTTCAAAGCCATTCTTCACATATAACTTCTTGGAAGGAACATTCCCTGCCAATACATCAAGATGAATAGCCTTCTTCCCTTCCCGCTCGGCCTGTTTAATAATCGCCTGCAGAAGCTCACTAGAAATTCCCGTTCGCCGATACTCTGGATGCACACCATACAGGTGAAGAATCCCAATTTCATTATCAGCAAACTGGTGTGGCCATTCGACCTGGGAATACTCCTCACCAGTTGTCAGAACTCCACCGGCCACTACCCGCTGATCTTTTAAGCCGATCATTACCGTTGCATTTTCAATCATCTGTTGGAGGCTATCAACACTTGGATATTCACCCCATGTCCAATCAGCACCATATTTATCAAGGGGCTGATGATCGCAAATCGCCTTGTAAAGTGCCGCCACACCCTTAAGATCGTTTGAGTGAGCTACCCTTATTTCATCCAATACCACTATTATTCACTTCTTCCTTAAAGTTACTAACCCTCTGATCATTCCCCTGTTATAATAGAGACGCAATGGGCCATTAGTTCAGTTGGGAGAATGTCTGCTTCGCATGCAGGAGGTCGCGAGTTCGAATCTCGCATGGTCCATCATATCTATTAAATCGCCAAGGGGTAACATCCCCCTGGCGATTTTTTAGTTAAAGAATTGTGCTTTAATCTCGTTAAAGTTAACGATCGGTGTCGGTGCAGCGCCATGCTGAGCGATGGACTTCTCCATCCAAAGCATGTCGTACCACTTATCAAACTTATAGACGTTCTTATAAAAGCGCCCCGCTAGTTTATAACCATAGGCCTCATGAAATTTAGGGCTTGCCAAGGTTAAGTGTTGATCAGGCTGACCGTCATGTGGGTAAACAATGTGGGCAGTCATGTTAACCACCTTCATCTGCCGGCAGATTTTCTCAAGCATATCATATAATTTTGTGCCGACATGCTTTCCCCGGCAGTCACGATCTACATAGATGGATGTTTCCACCGTCCACTGGTATGCGTAACGCGGATTAGCTGGACTAACGTACGCAAAACCGACAACCTGGTCACCCAGCATCGCGACCAGGTATGGAAAACGCTGCTGGGTCTTCTTGATTCGTTCTGTCAGGTCAGCCATCGATGGAATAGCTACCTCACAGGTGATCGCCGTATTTTCCACATAATATCCATAAATCCGCTGAATTGCGGCAGCGTCAGTTGGCCGAGCTAACCGCAATACTACTTCGGTCATTATCATCCCTCCTTTTTACCTGTTAGTCCCCATTATTATAACGAGATTTGGTTAGTCAGAACCATTCTAATTGCTGGTTCTTAGTTAAAATTTTATGATAGGAGTAACAAATCTTGAAAGGATGACTATTATGCAAAATGCTTACCTCATTCACGGCACCTCCACCCGGGACGACGACTGGTTCCCCTGGTTAGAAAAGGCCTGCGCTCCACAGATCAAACTTGACCGGATCTTCCTCCCCAATCCCTTTGCGCCACAAGCAGACGAATGGAACGATGCCGTTGACCAGCAGGTGCCAGCCACTGACGGCCTAACCCTAGTTGCTCACAGTCTGGGGTGTATCACTGCTCTACGCTTCGTTGCTCGTCATCAGATCCACGATGTTCGCCTGCTACTGGTTGGCGCATTTGATCAAGGATTACCAACCTATCCCGAACTCGACAACTTTATGATGCCCGCTCCGGATTACCAACAAATCACTCCTAAGGTTTCACGGGCCACCGTCATCACCGCTAAGGACGATCCAATCGCTCCCTACCGCAATAGCATCAGCGTCGCCCACCAGTTGGGTGCCAAGCTGATCGTCCAGCCCACCGAGGGCCACTTCTTAACCAGTGATGGCTTCAGCGAGTTTCCCCTGGCCCTTAAGGAACTCCAACGCCTAACCAAATAAAAAAAGAGGATCTCGATCAGATCCTCTTTTTTATCTTTATAGGTCGTTACTCCGCGGCTTATCGGTCATCTTAAACGTTAGGATAATCCCAATGATAACCAGCACCAGGGTAAAGTAGATCCCATAGTGAACACCATTGGTAAAACGAACCGCGGAACTTCCCGTAGCGGCATTCCGCCCTAATTCCAGGAAGCTGGTTGCCAGGGCACCAACAATCTGTTGCATCGTATTCAAAATAGTACTACCATCGGCTGATTCCATTCCAGATAAGGAATTCAAGGCACTGGTCTGCGATGGTGACATTGCCAAAGGACACCCAATCATCAAAATGACGTGGGCGGTGATTACATAGGCGATTGACGAATGGTCGCTAGTCAGAGCTAACATTCCGGCACCAATGAGGGCAATAAAGAAACCGATCATTGCTGGCTTCTTGGCACCAACACTATCGTACATCCGTCCAGCAACTGCCGAAGTCAGGGCATTAATTACCCCACCCGGCAGCATGATAATCCCGGTCAGGGCCACTGGTAGTAACAGGCCGTTTTGGATGTACATTGGTAACAGGTACATTGCGGAAAGGATGATCCCAAAGTCTAACATCACCAGGGTCGATCCAATAGCAAAGGACCGCGTCTTAAATACCCGCAGATTAAGGATTGGCGTTTCCAGATGGAGCTGCCGGTGAACATAAAGTGCCAACACAACAATCCCAATAACCAGTGAAGTCAGGACAGATACTGATAGCCAACCATCACGACTAGCTAGACTGGCACCAATTACCAGTCCTGAGCAACCAACTGCTGATTCAAGAATTGATAAAACATCAATGTGTGGTCGAGTAATCTTGCCCACGTTTTCCAGTGAAGTAATTGCAAAAATCAACGCGATTGCCAAGAAAGGAATAAAGCACCAGAAGATCCAGTTCCAAGATGCCTTAGCTAAAATCAACCCAGTTAACGTTGGCCCAATTGCTGGGGCAAACATAATAACTAGGGCACAGACCCCCATGACAGCCCCAATCTTCTGCGGTGGGAAAATCTGCATAACGACCGCAAACATCAGGGGAAGGATGAGACCGGTCCCAATCCCCTGAATCATCCGACCAATCAGAAGGATCGGGAAGTTTACCGCCATGGCAGAAATTGCTGCACCGATAATAAAGTCAACTAAGGCAAAGATGATAATCTGCCGCGTGGTAAACCACTTTGAAATCAAACTCGACAAGGGTAAGACAATCCCGATGATCAGCATGTAGCCGGTCACCAGCCATTGAACGGTTGCCGTATTGACATGAAAGGCCAGGGTTAGCTTAGGCAGGGCGATGTTCAGGGAAGTCTCACTAAACATTCCCACGAAGGCCCCTAATAACATACTAACCATGGCAAGTTTGGGATGACGGACTTGCCGTACCCGCGCTTCATTATTCATACTAAAAAATCACTCCTCTAATTAATTCTCTGATTACACAATTGGTTACTTTATCAAAGATAATTAATTTTCGTAAGTGATTTTTATTAGTGTTGCTTTTCTTAAGAGAGTGTCAAGAAGTTTGTG
>DBOT01000046.1 GCA_002299975.1 Lactobacillaceae bacterium UBA639 | reverse complement strand
AACCACGCCCGCCTGTTGCTGGAAATTGCCAGCAAGGTGGACGATATTGGAAACTTCATCAACCAGGAGAGTCACTACCGGCACTCAGCCTACATCCTGGAATCCAACCCACTGATTGGCCTGTCTGACAACGACAATCAGATCATCGCCGAGGTAGCGCGTTACCACAGTGCGGAGACCCCATCGGCCACTCAGGAACATTACCGCCACATGGATGACGACATCCAACTGGTCGTGGCTAAGTTGGCAGCGATTCTGCGGTTGGTTGACGCTTTGGACGATTCACGTCAACAGAAGATTTCTGCGGTCAAGCTTAAACTGACCAATGATAATCTTCTAAAGATCAAGGCCACCTCCAATGATGACCTCGTGTTAGAGAAATGGTCCTTCAGTAAGAAGTCACAGTTGTTTAACGATGTATTCGGTGTTAAGCCGGTACTGATTGAAAGGGGCGGACACTAGTTATGTATAAGGATTTTTACAAACCAGAAAATTATGTGAACCGGGAGCTCAGCTGGATTGACTTCAACGGTCGGGTCCTCGGTGAAGCAACCGATGTGAACAACCCGCTGCTGGAACGGGCCAACTTCTTGGGAATTACTCAGAGTAACGTTGATGAATTCTTCATGGTCCGGGTGGCCTCACTGCATAAGCTGGCAGCGGCCAACGTCACCACGACGGATGCCTCAGGCCTGACTCCCCAGGAGCAGCTGGATGCGGTTAACGCCAAGGAGCACCGGATGGTTGAGGAACGCTACACGGTCTACAACCAACAGATCATCCCGCAATTAGCTGAGCAGGGGATCAACATCCTCCATGTCAAAGATCTCGACGACAAGCAATACGAATTCATTCGTCGTTATTTCAATGATGAACTGATGCCAGTCCTGACCCCAATGGCCGATGATAGCTCCCGGCCGTTCCCGTTTATCTCCAACAACTCCTTAAACATTGCAGTCCAGCTGCGGCGTGACCCCACCCAGCGTGCGATGTCGATGAAGACCAAGGAAATTCTGGAAGGGGACCAGGAAGTTGAACGGCATCAGAACGAGCCCCACGATGACTCCAAGGAAGCCGACATCAAGTTCGCCACGGTCCGGGTACCAGAAATTTACAAGCGCCTGGTTCGCCTGCCGGGTGAGAACAACTTCATCCTGATTGATGACCTGATCAAGGAATTCCTGTCCCTGCTGTTCCCTGGCTACCAGATTATCAAGACGGCCACCTACCGGGTAATGCGGGACATGGACCTGGATGTGGCCGAAGAAGATACCTCCGACCTGTTGCGGGCGGTCAAGCGCCAGCTCCGGGAACGCGAACACGGTCAGGTCATGCGACTCGAGGTGGAACACGATATTGATCCTTGGCTAGAGGACCAGCTGATCGATAATCTCCACGTCACTGAACGGTCCCTCTACCGGGTGGACGGTCCAGTCGACCTGACCTTTTTGAAGAAGCTTTCGGGGATGGTTGATGGTCACGATGACCTGCGTTACAAGCCGTTTAAGCCATACCTCAATCCGGCCCTGGATATGGACCACAACATCTTCCAGTCGATTCGGAAGAAGGACTACCTAGTTCAGCATCCATATGATAATTTCGATGCCGTGGTCAACTTTATTCATCAGGCAGCCTTAGATCCAGAAGTACTGGCGATCAAGATGACCCTCTACCGGGTTTCTGGTAATTCCCCAATCATCAAGTACCTGGGGATGGCGGCTCAGCGTGGCAAGCAGGTTACAGTCCTGGTTGAAGTCAAGGCCCGGTTCGATGAACAGAATAATGTTCGCTGGGCCCAACGGCTTGAACGGATGGGCTGCCACGTTATCTATGGCCTGGTCGGCCTGAAGACCCACTGTAAGGTTGCCCTAGTAATCCGGCGGGATGAAGATGGTCTGCGGCGCTACATGCACCTAGGGACCGGGAACTACAACGACGTTACGGCCCACTTCTACACCGACATGGGTCTCTTCACCTGTGATCATGAACTAGGGATCGATATGACGAACCTCTTCAACATGCTGTCTGGGTTTGCTCGGCCACCGTACTTCCACCAGCTGCGGGTTTCCCCAGACGGTATCCGGGAGTTCATCAATAAGAAGATCGATGAGCAGATCGAAATTGCTAAGAACGGTGGCCCAGCGCTGATCCGGATGAAGATGAATTCCCTGTCTGATAAGCAAATCATCGCCCGGCTGTATGATGCGGCCGCCAATGGGGTCAAGATCCAACTGCTCGTGCGGGGGATTACCTGTCTGCGGAACGACCTGCCAGAGCTGCACGACAATATCGAGGTCCACTCGATCGTCGGCCGTTTCCTGGAACACTCCCGGATCTACTACTTCAAGAGCAATGGAAATGAAGAGATTTATCTGGCCAGTGCCGACATGATGACCCGGAACCTTAACCGGCGGGTCGAAGAACTCTACCCGGTCAAGCAGACTGATACCAAGGCCCGGGCTATTCAGATCTTCAATATCATGTGGAAGGACAATACTAAGGCCCGGATCCTGGAAGGTGACCACTACGAGCGGATCGACCGTGGCGACGCGGCACCGTTTAATTCACAGGAATACTTCGTCGAAGAGGCGGAGAAGATGAACCGGCAGGAAAAACACCAGCACAAGAACCAGCGGCACTTCACCTCAGTATTTGAGACCCTGTCCAAGCACGTGCCATCCCTGCACCTCAACGATGAAAAAGGTGATTCTGATGAATAAGTACCTCGTGGTGATTGATCTGGGGTCTAACTCGATTCGGCTTAAGATCAGTGAACTACAAAAAGATGGCCAGACGGTCACCAAGCACTATGAAAAACGCTACGTTCGCCTGTCCTCACAGATGGGGTCGGAGAAGATTCTGAAGGAGGAGCCGATTAAGCGGACCCTCGATGCCCTGCGCGACTTTCGTAAGATCTGTGACCAGTACCAGGATAAAAAAGTCGTGGCGGTGGCTACGGCCGCGGTTCGCCAGGCCAAAAACCAACAGGAGTTCCTGCAGCGGGCTAAAGAGGCCAGTGGTTTTGACATTCAGGTGATCTCCGGTGAACAGGAGGCCTACCTGGACTATGTTGGGGTGACCAACACGCTGCCCCTGAAGCGGGGAATCATCATTGATACCGGTGGAGCCAGCATGGAACTGGTTGCCGTTGAAGACGGGGCGGCCGAGGAGACCGTCAGTATTCCCTTCGGCTCCGTGACCCTTTCCCAGCGTTATCACCTGGGTGACCGGGTAAACGCCGCCGACCTGTTTGATGCCATGGTGGAGGTCGATGAGGTTCTGTCCCACCAGCGTTGGCTGAATCGTTTCCGGCGGACCAAGATTATTGCCCTCGGTGGGAGTAACCGGGCTCTGGCCAAGATCTACCGGTGGCGGAACGCGGTTGATGGAAAGGCGGCGCCGGTTCAAGGGCTGACCTTACGATCGGAAACCGCTTTTGCAATCATGCACCAGCTCCTGGAGGCTGATCAGGCGACCCGGGCAAACATCCGGGGTGTTATGAAGGCCCGGGCCGATGTGGTAATCGGCGGGCTCCTCCCACTCTTGGCCCTAATGCGTCAGCTGGCAATCGACGAGGTCAGCTTCAGTAACAGTGGCCTGCGTGAGGGGGTCCTGGTCAAGTACCTGGAGCACGCCATGGACCTCTCCAATCTGACACCTGATAAGAGCAATAAATAAAGCGATTACAATTTTACGTAATTTTTACTAAAATTTACTCGCTCTGGTGGGTAAACTGTGCTACAATGCCAATTGAAGGATAAATCAGATAAGCCAATTACGTGCTAAGCTAGTTGACACAAGGAGGAATTTGGTATGGCAATTTTAGTTGCTGGTGGTGCCGGATATATCGGTTC
>DBOT01000115.1:7909-8052 GCA_002299975.1 Lactobacillaceae bacterium UBA639 | reverse complement strand
CCCGGCTGGGATACTCACGGTCTGCCAATTGAACACCAACTGACCAAGTCCGGTTACGACCGGAAGAAGATGTCTACTTCTGAGTTCCGGGATCTCTGCCGGAAGTACGCTCTGGAGCAGGTTGACAAGCAGCGGACGGACTT
>DBOT01000115.1:4303-7885 GCA_002299975.1 Lactobacillaceae bacterium UBA639 | reverse complement strand
GAATGGGACCACCCTTACCTGACCCTGGACAAGGAATTCGAAGCAGCCCAGATTCGGGTCTTCGGCGAATTTGCTAAGAAGGGTCTGCTCTACCAAGCTAAGAAGCCAGTTTACTGGTCATGGTCATCCGAATCTGCTCTGGCGGAAGCCGAAGTTGAATATCATGACGTGGTTGCCAAGACGGCCTTCTTCGTTGAACAGATCAAGGACGGCAAGGGTCGCTTAGACAACAACACTTACCTGGTTGTTTGGACGACGACTCCATGGACGATCCCCGCTTCTGAAGCCGTTGCCGTTAATCCGAAGTTCGACTACTCCGTTGTTAAGCCGGCCGGTGATGACCGTCAATACGTTGTTGGCACTGAACTGCTGGCTAACCTGGCAGAGAAGCTGGGCTGGGACGATTACGAAGTCGTTGACCACCTTTCTGGCGCGGACATGGAAGGGATGACGACTCAGCACCCATACATCGACCGGGAACTGCTGGTTGGGAACGCCGACTACGTTACTGCCGATACTGGTACTGGTCTGGTCCACACCGCTCCTGGTTATGGTGACGATGACTACAACTTCGGTAAGAAGTACGACCTGCCAATCTTTGCCCCAATCAACGACCAAGGTGTCCTGACTAAGGACAATGGTGCGGACTTCGATGGCGTCTTCTACCAGAAGGCCGACGATATCTCCCTGCAAAAGCTGGAAGATAACCACGCCCTCTTGCTGGAAGAACCACTCAAGCACTCCTACCCATTTGACTGGCGGACCAAGAAGCCAATCATCTTCCGGGCCACTGACCAATGGTTCGTTTCCATCGAAAAGATGCGGCAAAACATTCTTGATGCCCTGGAAGACGTTGAGTACCACCCATCCTGGGGGAAGGTTCGTCTGCGCAACATGATCAAGGACCGTGGCGACTGGGTTATCTCCCGGCAGCGGGTCTGGGGTGTACCATTGCCAATCTTCTACGCCGAAGATGGTACGCCAATCATGGAAGAAGAGACAATTAACCACGTTGCCGACCTCTTTGCTAAGTACGGCTCCAACGTTTGGTTTGACCGTGATGCCAAGGACCTCCTACCTGAGGGCTACACAAACGAGCACTCACCACACGGGAAGTTCACTAAGGAAACCGACATCATGGACGTTTGGTTCGACTCTGGTTCTTCTCACCAGGGTGTCTTAGCTGAGCGGGATTACCTGACCTACCCAGCTGACATGTACCTGGAAGGTTCTGACCAGTACCGTGGTTGGTTCAACTCCAGTCTGATCACCAGCGTTGTTTGCTCCGGTCACGCTCCATACAAGAGCATCATCTCCCAAGGATTTACCCTGGACAAGAAGGGTAAGAAGATGAGTAAGTCGATGGGGAACGTCATCGATCCGGAAAAGGTCATCAAGCAGATGGGGGCTGAAATTATTCGGCTCTGGGTAATGAGTGCCGATACTTCTGCCGATGTCCGGGTATCAATGGGGACCTTCCAACAGATCTCCGAAGCCTACCGGAAGCTGCGGAACACCTTCCGTTTCCTGCTGGCAAACACCACCGACTTCAAGCCAGCCGAAGATACGGTTTCCTACGAGAAGCTGGAGGCCGTTGACCAGTACATGCTGGTTAAGCTGAACCACTTCCTAAAGGAGATGCGGGATGACTTCGACCAGTACGACTTCCTGGATGCCTACAAGCTGTTGATCAACTTCGTCAACAATGACCTGTCCGCCTTCTACATGAACGTGGCCAAGGACGTCCTCTACATCGAACCAGCTGACTCTCACGTTCGCCGGTCCATGCAGACGGTCTTCTACCAGATCCTGGTAACCCTGGTCAAGCTCCTGACGCCAATCCTGCCACACACCACTGAAGAGGTATGGGAATACATGGACGAACCAGAAGATTTCGTTCAACTGACTGAAATTCCGGATGTTGAGACCTTTGACAACGAGGATGACCTCCTGGCAAAGTGGAGTGACTTCATGGAAGTTCGTTCCCACGTCCTGAAGAGTCTGGAAGAAGCCCGGAACGCTAAGATGATCGGGAAGTCCCTCGAGGCCCAAGTAGATCTCTACTTGAATGATCACCAGAAGGAGCTTTTGGACAGCTTGAACGCTAACGTGGCTCTCCTGCTCGGTGTTTCCGCCCTGCACATCCACTCATTGGATGAAGCCCCTGAAGACGCTGATAAGTTCAACGACGGGGTCGCAGTCAAGGTTAGCCCAGCGGCCGGTGAGACCTGTGCTCGTTGCCGGATGGTCAAGGAAGATGTTGGTAGCGACAGTGCATACCCAACCCTTTGTGCGCGGTGTGCTAAGATCGTGCGGGACAACTTCCCTGAAACCGTCGACGAAGGCTTAGAAAAGTAAAAAAACGCAAAAAATTCAGCCGCCAATTGCCGATTCATGACAATTATTTATGAGCGGTGTAAAATACCAAGTGACTGTGTCGCTTGGTATTTTTAGTTTAATGATTTAGTAGGTGAAAAAATGCTTGAAGGCAAAGTAAAAAGTTTCGATGAGCAAAAGGGCTGGGGATTTATCACGGTTCCCCACGAGGGTGAGATCTTCGTTCACTACAGCGGGATCGAAGGTACTCACCGCCGGATCTTGCGCCCAGGACAACGGGTTTCCCTGGTCATTGTCCAGGGGAAGAAGGGCCCCCAGGCGGCGCACGTACGCATCTTGCGTAAGGAGGCATAATAATGGATTTTGCAGAAAAACCAATTGAAAGTAAGACCGTCTTCCATGGGCACCTGATTGACGTGGAGGTTCAGCAGGTCAAGACGCCCCAGGGTAACATCGCCCAGCGTGAGATTGTCCACCATGCACCAGCCATCGCGATCCTGGCGCTGACGGCGGACAACAAGATGATCCTGGAGAAGCAGTGGCGCTCCCCAATCGCCAAGACCACGTTGGAGATCCCAGCTGGTAAGCTCGATCAGCGGGATGCCGATAATGCCGTCCATGCTGCCAAGCGGGAACTGAATGAGGAAACCCGCTATCAAGCCACGGACCTGGAGAAGATCTCGTCCTTCTACACCTCGGTTGGCTGCCTGGATGAGTACATGACCCTCTACCTGGCTCGGGGTCTGCAACGGGTTGACCATGAACTGCCCCAAGACCAGGATGAACAATTGGCCCTGCGGACGGTCAGCCTGGACGAGGCCCTGGCGATGATCGACCGCGGCGAGATCGAAGACGCCAAGACCATTATGGCAATCTACTACTGGCGAGGAATGAAGGATCATGAATAACCAACCGACGGCCCCGCAAGACGACCGAAATGTCGACGAGCCTTTTCTGTCCCGTCAACAATACCGTCAGCAGCAGGAAAAGCAACGTCGCCGCCCGGAACCAGATCAGGATGATCAGTTAAATCCTGACCAGGGGGATGCTGAGCTGCACCGGCGGACCTTTGCGGATGAACGGGCCAGTCAGGACCAGGAGGAAAAGGTTAACCGGCTGAAACGACGGTTAAACATTGCCATCGTGGCCCTCGTTATCGCAATCATTATCGTGTATTTAATCCTCTTTTACGTTGGATAATTAAGGAGAAGAAAAAATGAAATTTGGAATTATTTGTGCAATGCC
>DBOT01000115.1:2495-4219 GCA_002299975.1 Lactobacillaceae bacterium UBA639 | reverse complement strand
CAAGGAAAGATCAGTAACCAGGATGTTGTCCTGGTTGAATCCGGAATTGGGAAGGTTGAAGCCGGGATTACTACGGAACACCTGATCACCGACTTCAACGTCGACGTGGTCATCAACTCCGGTTCTGCCGGTGGAATCGGTCAAGGCCTCCATGTTGGGGACGTGGTGATCTCCAGTGAGACCGCCTACCACGACGTTGACGCCCGGGCCTTTGACTACGTTTATGGTCAACTGCCAGGTAAGCAGCCGCGTTTCAAGGCTTCTGAAAAGTGGGGGAAGGCCCTCGAAAAGGCTGGTGAACAGACCGGCCTGAACGTCAAGCGGGGCCTGATTGTCTCCGGTGACCAGTTCATCGCCAGCAAGGATGCCATTGACAAGATCCTCCACTATTTCCCAGAAGCCCTCTCCAGTGAAATGGAAGGGGCCGCAGTGGGCCAAGTGGCTACTGACCATGATGTTCCATACGTGGTTGTCCGGGCAATGTCAGACACTGGTGATGAGGATGCCGGCGTCAGCTTCGATGAGTTCATCATTGATGCCGGAAAACGGTCCGCAAACATGTTGCTGCAGCTGTTTGCCGACCTGAACAAGTAATTGAAAGGATGAATTATTAAAATGAGTGAAATCTATTTGGACAATGCCGCCACCACCCCGATGGCACCGGAAGTCCTCGACACGATGAACAAGGAGATGAAGGAGTCCTGGGGGAACGCCTCCACTGGGTATTCCTACGGGCGCCATTCCAAGCTGGTGATGGAAAACAGCCGGCACCTGATCGCCCAGAGCATCAATGCTGACGATAACGAGATCGTCTTCACGAGTGGCGGAACGGAAAGTGACAACACGGCAATTATTCAAACGGCCCTCACTCGGCAAAACCTTGGTAAGCACATCATCACGACAGCAATTGAGCACGAGGCCGTTCTAAAGCCCCTCCACTTCCTCGAAGAGCACGGCTTTGAGATTACCTACCTACCCGTCAATGAGTATGGGGAGATCTCCCTGGACGACTTCAAGAAGGCCCTGCGAGACGACACGATCCTGGTCACGATCATGATGGGGAACAATGAGGTCGGCAGTCGGATGCCAATTCACGAGATCGGTGAAATCTTGAAGGATCACCAGGCCTGGTTCCACACCGACGCAGTTCAGACCTATGGCCTCCTGCCGATCGACGTCAAGCGCGACCACATTGACATGCTGTCGACGTCGGCGCACAAGCTCAATGGTCCCAAGATGATCGGTTTCCTGTACCGGCGTGATGGGATCAGCTTCCCAAGTTTCATCAAGGGTGGTGACCAGGAAACCAAGCGGCGGGCCGGCACCGAGAATGTTCCCGCCATTGCGGCCTTTGCCAAGGCGGTTGAACTGGACTCCCCTGAGGAGAAGCAGAAGTTGCGTGAACGCTACTACCACTTCAAGCAGAAGATTGTGCAGGCCCTGCGTGACCAAGACGTGGACTTTGAGGTCAATGGTAAGGTGGAGCCAGATGGCCTGAACCACGTTCTTAATCTCTGGTTCAAGGGCATTTCCACCTACGTCATGCAGACCGACCTGGACCTGGCTGGGATTGCCGTTTCCGGTGGTTCCGCTTGCACGGCGGGGAGTATCGAACCTTCTCACGTCCTGACTGCAATGTACGGTGCGGATAGTCCCCGGATCAGCGAGTCCATCCGGATCAGCTTTGGTAAGGTCAACACGGAAGAAGACATCGATAAGCTGAT
>DBOT01000115.1:2049-2418 GCA_002299975.1 Lactobacillaceae bacterium UBA639 | reverse complement strand
GAGGGGGAAGAGTAATGGAATTTACGAAACAGGTTCAGATTCCTGGCGATTCCGATACCTACGCCATTAGCGATGACATCAAGAAGTATGCCCTGTTAGACCTCGGTTTTGAACAGACTAAGCGGGGAAACTTCGAGTACAAGGGGAGCCTGGATACTGATAATCCCTTCAACCCGGTTGCCCGCCTCCGAATCCTGATCAATGCCGACCTCGATGGTTTCAAGATGGAGACTCTCTCCGGTAACGGGATGCGGAAAGTCAATATCTTCAAGCACCAGCGGTCCGCTGAATTCGTCGAACAGTACCACTACATTTTGAACGAGATGATCGACCGTCACGTCCTGGTGAAGAATTAAATCAGTGCATGGA
>DBOT01000115.1:800-1855 GCA_002299975.1 Lactobacillaceae bacterium UBA639 | reverse complement strand
ATGAAGAACTGGGACGACACCGATGAAAACGGGGTCTGTACCGCTACCGAGGACTACAAGGATGTAGCCAAGGTTGCCGCCAAGATCGGGATTCCTTACTACTCGGTTAACTTCGAGAAGGAATACTGGGACCGGGTCTTCAAATACTTCATCGCGGAGTACAAGAAGGGCCGGACCCCGAACCCGGACGTTATCTGCAACAAGGAAATTAAGTTCAAGGCCTTCATCGAGTACGCTAACCAGCTCGGTGCGGACTACGTGGCTACTGGTCACTACGCCGACCTCAAGCGGGATGAAGATGGCCGGATGCACCTGATGCGGGCTGCCGACCAGCACAAGGACCAGACCTACTTCCTGAGCCAGCTCGACTACCACCAGCTGGACAAGGTTCTCTTCCCACTGGCCAACTACACCAAGCCAGAGATCCGGAAGATTGCCAAGGAGGCGGGTCTCGCCACTGCCGATAAGAAGGACTCTGTTGGGATCTGCTTCATCGGTGAGGACGGCCACTTCCGTGAATTCCTCAGCCAGTACATTCCGGCCCAGCCTGGTAACATGGAGACGATCGATGGTAAGGTCGTTGGCCAGCACATGGGATTGATGTACTACACGATTGGTCAACGCCGGGGCCTCGGCCTTGGTGGTAACAAGGAGAGTAACGAGCCATGGTTCGTGATCGGTAAGGACATCGATAAGAACGTCCTCTACGTCGGTCAGGGCTACCACAACCCACACCTCTACGCAACCCACCTCGAAGCCAGTGACATTCACTGGGTTGACGACGTTGTCAGCCGCTACGGTCGCGACTTCCACTGCACGGCTAAGTTCCGTTACCGTCAAAAGGATGTTGGTGTGACTGCCCACATCTCTGAGGACGGTCAAAAGGTTACGGTGGAATTCGATGATCCGGCCCGCGCCATCACACCGGGCCAAGCTGTTGTCTTCTACGATGGTGAGGAATGCCTGGGTAGTGCGATCATTGACCGGGCCTACAACCACGAGCGTCAATTGCAATACGTTTAATTAAGTAAAGTAAATGGAGTCAGTTTCGGCTG
>DBOT01000115.1:422-696 GCA_002299975.1 Lactobacillaceae bacterium UBA639 | reverse complement strand
GATAAGTAATGACAAAAGTTTATCTAATCCGTCATGGAAAAACTCAATGGAATCTGGAATCTCGTTATCAGGGGGCGCACGGCGACTCCCCGCTGTTGGACAGCAGCTACCACGAGATTGAAATGCTGGCTAAGTCCCTGGCTGATGTGCCAATTGCCCACGTCTACGCCAGTCCACTGAAGCGGGCCCGGGTGACGGCTCAGAAGCTGATTGAGCACCTCAACCGGCCAATTCCCCTGACGATTGACAGTCGCCTCCGGGAGTTCAACCTGGG
>DBOT01000115.1:0-365 GCA_002299975.1 Lactobacillaceae bacterium UBA639 | reverse complement strand
AAGTGGCCAGAAGCCCTTCATAACTTCCGCCACCATCCTGACAAGTACGACGCCAAGCTGATTGAGAGTGAAAGCTTCCAGGAGGTCATTGAACGGGTTGGCTCCGCAATTAAGGAATTTTGTCGACTTAACCCAGATAAGAACATCGTGGTTGTCTCCCACGGTGCAGCCCTGAATGCTACCATCAATGCGCTGGTGGGAACCCCACTGGCACATTTGAAGGACCGGGGCGGGCTGAGCAATACCTCGACTACCATCCTGCAAACCAATGATGCCGAGCACTTTACGCTCGAACAGTGGAATGACACTTCATACCTGCACAAGACCAAAGTTGATCCAACGGACACAATTTAAGGGGTGAACAT
>DBOT01000095.1 GCA_002299975.1 Lactobacillaceae bacterium UBA639 | reverse complement strand
TGAAAACGCTATCATAATAGTCGCAAGGTATTAAGTATTTACCTTCTAATCAATTCTCTTTCTCTCTTATGCCAATCATCGTCGTCCAGGCGATGATTTTTTGGTTTAAAGTCGTTATAATATGATTATGCTGAAAGGGGATTAATATACGTGGAAAAGCAACATCAAGTGTTGACACTAATTGAAGAGATCACCCGTAATGATGGTAGTAAGTACTATGAGATCGGGAACATGGTTCATAACGGGCGCGCAGAACTAGCTGCCGAACGGGGCTTCATCAAGGAAGTGCGTATCCTGCAGCTAAACATTCCGCATTCACGAAACGTTATTCGCTATGAGGATTTCATTAATACCCATTACAAGATGCAAGATGAATCGATGGACCACTGGGAAGAATGGAAACGGACTCCCGAGATGGATCAAGTCGTCAGTGATATCTTGAAAGAAAATCATATCGGATAGTTAAACGGTAGCGTAGTGTTGCCGTCTTTATTTTGGTTTTTTTGGAGGAAAGAATTAAAAATGGAGACAAAGAGGCCAAAGCAGTACATAACCGGAATTGACGGTTTGCGAACGTTGGCAGTTTTAGGGGTAATCATTTACCATCTCTTACCTAATGTTTTACAGGGTGGATATCTTGGGGTGCCACTCTTTCTGCTAATTTCAGGTTACTTTGTGACTTACCAGCTCAGTCGTCAGTGGATGGATGAGCGGAAAATCGCGATCGGTCACTTTTACCATAAACGTTTCAAACGGCTCTATCCGGTCCTGATTGCGATGCTAGTTTTAACGACCGCCTATATCACACTTTTTGCACGGGAGCTACTGCATAACATTAGAATGATCGTGTTGACCAATCTGCTGTGGGTATATAACTGGTGGGAGATTCGTCATGGTCAGTCCTACTTTGATCAGTTTGGCGGTGCCTCACCGTTTACCCACCTCTGGACACTCGGTGTTGAGGCGCAATTCTACCTTTTATGGCCACTGATTATCTGGGGACTGTATAAATTGGTTCATCGCAAAGTAATTGTCCGGCGGATTGTCCTTATTCTGGCGATCTTGTCAGCGATTGAGATGGCCATTCTCTACGACCCGACTAACATTAATCGGGTTTACTATGGAACAGATACCCGGGCTTTTTCCCTGTTATTAGGGTCTTGGCTGGGGCTGGCCTGGCCACTGAATCGCTTAAATCCGCATCCCGCAAAATATTTATGTTATTCGTTGGATGTTATGGGCATTGCCACAACGGCAATAACGATTTTGGGCTTCTTTACGTTGAACGGGCAATCGAGTTTTACTTACCGTGGTGGAATGTTCTTGTACAGCATTGTGGGGATGCTGCTAATCGCGACGATTCTCCACCCGGGCTCACGGATGAACACCTGGCTTACCAATCCTGTCTTTCGCTGGGTTGGTAAACGCTCCTACGGAATCTATGTTTACCAGTACCCAGTAATGGTCTTCTATGAACGGGTCGTTAAAATTGGCCTGCACCCGTTCTTAAACGCCATTGTTGAACTCGTGATTATTGGCTTGATCAGTGAAGCTTCATACCGCTTACTGGAACGGCCACTTGCACACGTTAATTGGCGCAAGGCCAGCGGGTCATTAATCGATTTTCGCAGCTGGCACTTAAGGACAATTGTAAAGACGGCCTTTAGTGTCCTGGTGGTCGTAATTGCGGTGGTGGGCCTTTGTCAGCCTAACCGCGGTCCTAAGAAGACGGCCGTTCAGCAGCGCATTGAGCAGAATCATCAACGGGCTGCCAAGCATAATCAAGAAATTGCGGCAGGTAAACACGTCACAACGGACTCCAAGGCCAATGTTAAGAAGTATGAGCTGACGCCAACCGAGGTTAAACAGGCCCAAAAACTCAAAATTACTGCAGTTGGGGATTCGGTCATGGCGGATGCCTCAGATAGTATTCAGAAGTTGATGCCCCAGGCATATGTTGATGCTCAGGTTGGTCGGCAGGGCTCGGCCACGCCAGCGGTGATTCAACAGCTTAAGAAACAAGGGCACCTTAATAAGATCGTGGTCTTGAACTTAGGAACGAACGGGGCGATGACCCAGCAAACCATTGATGATATTCTGGATGTAATTGGGCCAGATCGGCAAGTCTACTGGCTGACTGCACATGTGCCAACTAAGCCTTGGCAGCAGACGGTCAACGATGAGATTAATGACACAGCAAAGAAGCATAAGAACGTTCATGTCGTTGACTGGTACGGGATGAGTGAGAAACATAGTGAATGGTTTGCGAGCGATAATGTCCACATGGGTGAGCAGGGGAATGATCACTATGCCCGCCTGATCGCCAAGTCGATTCTGGACAACCAAAAGGAGAAGTAACTTATGGGAGCGGATGATTTACTTAACCAGGCGATCGATATTTACATGTCGTCTTTGAAGGGCCTTGAGCACTTTATATCGCAACCGGCTGCCCGGTATTCATTGTCCTTTGAGCAGTACCTGATATTGCAAGAAATTGTGAAGTCGCCGGGAATCAAGTTGATGGATATTGCGGAGAAGCGCCAGGTAACCCGGAGTGCGGTTTCCCGCCAGTTGCGCGTGTTAATCAAGAATGCCTATATCAAGCAAGAGCCCGATCAGAATGACCGCCGCAAGGTTTCACTAGTGGCCACCCCATCTGGAAAGGACGTCGCCGAAAAAATTAATCACCGGATCAATACGCGCTTTGCAAAGTGGGTGGCCGTCTTCGGTGAGGAACGGGGTAGACAACTCTTACAACTATGGGATGAATTTAATCATCAGGTTATCCAACCTGAAAATGACAATATGCGAAAAGGGGAAGAGCAGAATGATTAAGATGATTGCATTAGACCTCGATAATACCTTGTTGAACAGTAATAAGGAGATCTCCAAGCGTAATGAGCAGGTCTTAAAAGCGCTCCATGAGCGGGGAATTCACGTGGTTCTCTGTACAGGGCGCCCGATCAATGCGATCTGGCCATATATTGAGCAGTTAGGTCTGACCCAGCCAGATGACTTTACCATTACCTTTAACGGGGGACTGGTAATCAATAACGTTACCAAGGAGCACCTCTTTGAGCTTGGCATGGCTAAGCAGGATCTCCAACCATTGTTTGACTTTGTTAAAAAGGAAAACATTCCGTTAGATGTACTCGATTTTGCTAAGGTCTATGAACTCAGTGACCAGCCGGCTTCGATCTACCGGACCGTTCTCAAGCACATTGAGTTTCAGAATACCCGGATGGCCGATTTGCCAGACACGACCTTCAGTAAGGCCGTCATGGCAATTCCAGCGGAACAGCTCGCCCCAATCATTGCCCACTTGCCAGCGGAGTTGAAGGAGCGTTATCACGCGGTTCAATCGCAGAAGATGATTATGGAGTTCTTACCAAAGCGGGTTGATAAGCACGTTGGCCTCAAGGCACTGCTGGATCATTTTGGTGATGACTTCAGTAATCTGATGGCGTTTGGCGATGCCGATAATGACCTGGGGATGATCAAGGCCGCTGCGCAGGGGATTGTGATGGCGAATGGTCTTCCGGAGGTTAAGGCAGCAGCAACGGCCCTAACTGATTCCAACGATGACGATGGGGTGGCAACGTATTGTGAACGCTACTTTGCGGACCAATTAAATTAAAGTTTTTTTGATATTAAGCAGGCAACCAGCGCTTATTGAATGCTGATTGCCTGCTTTTATGTTACATCCATGTAATAATTCGGTTTGAAATGGAAATGCTAATGTCATGGTTTGGTAATATAAGGTGTGTAACATAGATACTGTCAAAATGGTTTGAAAAAATTAAAAGGATGGTTATTTATGATTTCTAAGAAAAATATTGCAAAGACAGTAGCAGCTCTTGGAACGGTTGCATTAGGAGTAACGGCTGCTACCACCGTAGCTAACGCCGATGCTGTTTACACCGTTAAGAGTGGGGACACCCTTTCCAGTATTTCTCAAAAATTTGCAAATAATAACAGCCTTGTAAATACGATTGCCCAGGACAACCACATTACCGATGTCAACAAAATCTTTGTTGGTCAACGTCTGGTAATCAAGGGTAACTACGGTCAACAACAAAACCAAAATACGCAAAACACTAACACGACCAGCCAAGCTGTGGCTCAAACTCAAACAACAACTAATAACAACACGGCTAACACTAGTTACAACTCCAGTGTTTCCGGGAGTGATGCTGCAGCTAAGGCATGGATTGCCAACCGTGAATCTGGTGGTAACTATGGTGCAACCAATGGTCAATACATTGGGAAGTACCAACTCTCTGCTTCCTACCTGAACGGTGACTACTCTGCTGCTAACCAAGAACGGGTTGCTGANNTTGCAAGTCGTTACGGCTCATGGACAAATGCCCAACAATTCTGGATGGCTAACGGCTGGTACTAATATTTCGAACAATAATAATTAAAAGGAGTCGGTTTCTTATTAAGAAGCCGGCTCTTTAGTGCTTTTCAGGTGCGTTTTACAGTGGAGTATGATAAACTACTAATGTATCTGGGGATGTTTTTTGGATTCGACAGGTATAGGTCGAGTTTCGACTGCGTTTCGAAGGTTGCGTCTTCGTAAAAACGCTCAGTTTTAAATTATAACTGCAAACAATAATTCAAACTCTTACGCATACGCTGCCTAACAAGTAGCGCGCGTAAATCCGTTCCGGGTTCGTCCATGATGCGGATACGGGTTTCATATCTAGTGGACTACGCTGCTTATTCCCGTTTGAAGTAAGTAGAAGAGATTAATCAAGCTAGCTAACCATGGTTGCCCTGATCAACGGCGTTTTGGTTAGTGAAACTTAAATAGTTGAGATACGAACGTAGAGGTCGAAATGGCGATATGCTTGGACACGGGTTCGACTCCCGTCATCTCCATTGGTAAGGTCTTTATACCAGCTTAAAACGTTGGTATAAAGGCTTTTTGATTTTATAAAGGCATTTTTTACAACAAAAAATGAAGAATTGGCTCTCTCTGCATCGTGAAAAGGGGACTGGCATAATTACGTAGCGGGTTTTATTTAAAACGAAAAAACCAGCGTACCTATTGAGTACACTGGTTGTGATTGAACTAATTAATTAATCGTTAACGATAACGTAGGACTTGATAACCTGACGTTCGTCCATGCCCTTGTAGGCAGCATCGATGTCGTCAAGGCTAAAGCTCTTGGTGAAGACCTTACCTGGATTGATTTCACCGTCGAGAACGGCCTTGAGCAGGACTGCCTTGTCATAAGTAGTGACGGAGGCAGGACCACCGGCAACAATCGTGTTCTTGTAGAATGGGGTGGTCATGTCTTGCTTAGGGGTGTGAGGAAGACCAACCCGGCCGATGATGGCGCCAGGACGGCCAACCTTCATTGCCGTGTCAGTTGATTGTTCAGTTCCGACACATTCGAGCACCGCATCAGCACCGCTGCCGTTGGTGAGTTCCATGATCTTCTTAACGGCTTCGTCA
>DBOT01000081.1:10312-13072 GCA_002299975.1 Lactobacillaceae bacterium UBA639 | reverse complement strand
GTGGTGTTAACAGCCATCAGAGGTGGCAGTGGGTTGTCCAGCGTTTCAATTCCAGCCAACTTGGTGATGTCATCACCGTTAGTCAGGATAATACCGATTCCCTTACCACAGTCGTGAGCAGAGCCCCCACCAACAGTGATGATGGAGTCACACTTCTCTTCTTCGTACATCTTCTTACCAGCCTTGATGTTACGAATCTTTGGGTTAGGTTCAACACCGGTGAAGATGGCGTAGTCCACGCCAGCCTTCTTCAGTGATTCAATCGTTTGAACAACGGGGCCGTTTTCGATCTTTTCCAAGCTCTCTTGGGTAACGACCAGTGGCTTGTGCATGTTAAGCATCTTAGCACGGTCACCAATCTTGGCGATAACACCAGGACCAAAGAAGTTCACACTTGGCATTAAGAAATCAAATTGTCTATTCATAAATAGTAGCCTCCTCATGGCATTTGAATACGCTCTCATAATCACATAGATTCTCAACAAATTCAAGGAAAAACGGCTATTTCTGTTCATAATTGAACAAACTTTAATAATTGTTTCATTTATTTAATTTTACCGCAAAGAAATCGATTCCAAATAAACAAAAACCGACCACCGAAAATCAGTGATCGTTTAATGTTACACAATTATCCTAAACGATTTTCAAAGTCCTGGCGCAGGAGAGCGGCCTCCTGGTCATGAGTGTGAAGGAGCCGGTCGGCCTTGGCTACCGAGTCGTTTGGCATCAGGCTAATCTGCAGGTTAACTGCCATTTGAGTCATTCCCAGTCCGGCAACCACTAACCGCATGGCAACCTGGGCCTGGGTACCACCGTGCCCGCCAAACGTTACCAAGCTGACTGGCTTACCCTGCCATTCCTTTGCCAGGTAATCAAGGGCGTTCTTCAATGCGGCTGGGTAACCCCAGTTGTACTGTGGGAAGACAAAGACGAAGCCGTTATATTGGCCGATCAGCTTACTCCATTCCCGCGTCTTGGCATGCTCATAGATGCCGGTAAACGGGATTGCCGGTTCGTCCATCATTGGCAGATTGACGTCAGCTAGCTCGATTACGTCGAATTCAACCCGCCGGCTCTTCTGCAGCTGGACCTTTAACCATGCGGCTACCTGGCTGCTGCGCCGGTTAGGCCGGACACTGCCGACAATAATTGCTACTTTTTTCATTGTAGAGGACCTCCTATCAAATTGTTACCTAACTCTATTCTAAGATACTAAACAAAAAAGGCCAGCAATCTGCTGACCCCATTTTTAGATGATCTTTGTAATGATCGGTCGCCGCGATATAACGGCACCAGTCCGTGGTTGCCACCAATGTTTTAACAATCGGGCTCGAAACTGGAGCTTACGCTGCCGCGGTTCACGTTGTTCCCCTGACGTGATCGGGACAGCAATAGTGGTCAGTGGCGACGCAGTAAGCTCACTGGTAGCTGCCTGAACGGAGCGCTCAGCTGCCACGAGCCCAATGATCACCAAGCAGAGTAATAACAGTCGCTTCAACCTGTTAATGTCCATTGAAGTAGTCTATCAACTCCCCGTTTTATAATCTAACTCTATTTTAACAGGTCCGAAAGACCACCAATAGGTAACGATATAGACTATTAACAGATTTTATGATCCCTAAACTTTCCTTAATTATTTATGGTAAGGCAGCCCATTGATAATCGTGAAGGCCCGGTAGATCTGCTCAGTCAAAACCAAGCGCATCAACTGGTGCGGCAGGGTGAACCGCCCAAAGGAAATTTGCGTGTCGGCGCGTTTCAAAACTTCCGGACTCAATCCCAGCGAACCCCCAATGACAAAGGTGATGTCACTGTGCCCATAGGTCGTCAGCTGATTGATCTCCTTAGCAAACTCCTCCGAGCTGCGTTCCTTCCCCTTGATCGCTAGGGCATAGACATATTCACGGTCCTTAATCTTGGCCAGGATCCGTTCCCCCTCCTTGGCCATCACTTCATCCATCTCGGCCTGACTCAGTGATTCCGGTGCCTTTTCGTCTGGTACTTCAACAATCTGAAACTTACAGAAGCGGCCCAGCCGTTTAGAATACTCGGCAATTCCGGCCTTAAAATACTTTTCCTTCAGTTTTCCAACACCAATAATTTTAATATTCACAATTTTCCACCACTTTCCACAAATTATCCACACACTTATCCACAGGTGCATAACTCAATTTTCGGATCTCCCGAATGTTCGGCTCAATTTTAACCAGTAAAGCCCTTTCACCAATAAAAGTTATCCACAGTTTTCCACAAAAACAGTTGTTCGCTATGGACTTCCAAGAATCCAGTTATATCAAGGGATTTCATCCACTTAATTATGCAAGCATCCACTTATCAACACTATGTCAGCTTGCCTGTGGATAACTTTTCAACTGGTCTAAATACCGTTATTACAGTAATTAAGAATTTCTAAAGGAAAGTCCGCAACTTTTCCACGGACTTATCCACAGCTCATTTTAATCTCATTTTGTTGTTAAATTCCCGGTAAAAATACCACGGAATGTGCTCATCAGGCAACTGACCGTGGCATTATAAACTTTATTCTAAATTATTAACAAATTGTTCGGCTATTTATCGATTCTTTGGCTCAGACTAGGCATACTTATGAGCAATCTTACCACAGGCCGCCGCAACAATCGCCGCTAACAGGTCATCGATAAAGGTGTTGACGTGGCGACCATCCCGGTCAAACTTAGCCATGATCCCCTTCTTGACCCGGTCAAAGTACCCGAAGTTTGTTGTACCAATTGTTCCATAGAT
>DBOT01000081.1:0-10191 GCA_002299975.1 Lactobacillaceae bacterium UBA639 | reverse complement strand
GGTTCAGCAACTTCTCCCGCCTCGGTCAGCCGGTCAAGCTCCAGCATCACCATGGCATTGTTCAGTAGCTCCCGCTTGTGCATGGCGTCAGTCAGGTATTCCCGGCAACGTTCCACCGTAAGGGCTGGTTCGAACTCCTTCTGGGTCTGGTAGATCACGTCGACGAGGTCCTCTAATTCGACCCGCGCTCTTGGAGCCGATTAACGACAAAGTTATATGCCCGGGTATCTGGATACTTGAAGTTTCGATTGTTCATTATCAATAAGTCCTCCTGTCTTAGTCATTAATTGAATTTTAGCATAGTAAAAGGACTACGACCCATCTGACCGTAATCCTTTTACTTTCTTTATTATTGACCGTCATCCTGCTGCGACGACTGGCTATCATCGCCACTAGCCGCCTTTGTCAGGTGAACAGTGCTAGTCTGCTGCTTACCATTCCGGTAGTAGGTCACCTTGGTACTGTCACCGACCTTGTACTTGTACAGGGCCGCCTTCAGGGTATTGGTGTTGGTGACCTTCTTATCACCAAGCTGAGTAATCACGTCATACTGCTTTAATCCTGCACTATCGGCAGCGGAGCCATTCTCAACCTGCATGACAACGACCCCTTTGCTGACGCTACTTGGCAGCTTAAGGACGGACTGCTGTTGGTCGGTGGTGACATTGCTCAGGTCAACCATGCCGATCCCCAACGCCGGACGCTCAATCTTACCGTTCTTGATCAGTTGGTTAATGATCGAAACCACTTCGTTACTTGGGATCGCAAAGCCCATCCCCTCAATCGAGGAGCCCTCGTTATCTGAGGAAAGCTTCATTGAGTTAATCCCAATCACCTGACCAGCCATGTTGATCAGGGGACCACCGGAATTCCCGGAGTTGATGGCCGCATCAGTCTGGATAACCGAAGTCAGCGTACCGTCCGTCCCGGCCTTCAGTGTCCGGTTCTTAGCGGAAACAATCCCCTTCGTTACGGTGTTGGCATACTCGCTACCCATCGGTGATCCAATGGCCAGGACATCTTGACCGGCCGCAATTGAATTGGAGTTACCGAACTGAGCTACAGTAGTAACGTTAGCCGCATTGATCTTCAAGACAGCCAGGTCAGTGGCAGAATCCGTCCCAACAAGCTGGGCATCAACCTTCTTGCCATTGCTCAGAATTACCTGCAGGGCATTGGAACCCTTGACCACGTGGTTATTAGTAACAATGTAGGCCGTCTTACCGTCCTTCTTGTAGATTACCCCAGAACCTTCGCTGGCCGTCTGAAGCTTACCGCTGTTGCTGGAATTTGACGAGCTGTTATCGCCACCATTGGAATAGAGGCCAAAGATTCCCATACCACTATTCTGTTGGACTTCCTGCTTGTTGATGACACTGACCACCGCTCTCTGAACGGAATCATATGCCTTGGTAGCTGTCCCGTTCAGGTCAGCCTTGTTCTTGTTGACCTTAGTACCGCCGGACTTGTTGGAGCCACTTGGTACCCGGGTGCTGGTGACGTCCTCGTGATGCTGCACGGCGCCACCCACACCAACAGCAACACCGCCCCCAATTAGTCCGGCAACCAGGCCGACCCCAGCAACCTTCAGCCAGAAACGGTTGCTCCGTCGTGGCGACCGTTGGTTATTATTATCCATTACTATCCCCTCCGTATCTTTTCCTTCACCATACCGGTTAATTGTGAAGAATCAATGAAGTAAGTCTTTAATTTCGGTGACGCTTATAACGTTATTAGTTGACTCGGTGTTGCCGGCTCGGCATCGGCCAGCTTAAAGTCATGATCCACACCGAAATCATGTTGCTCCATCATGCTGGCAACGGTCAGGTGAGCCAATGATCGCATGTTATTATGCTGGCTCCGGTGCCCAAGGAAAATCTCCTTAGTCCGGGGACCAATGACGTCCATCAGAGCATCCGCCCCCTCCTCGTTAGAGAGGTGCCCCTCATCACCGAGGATCCGTTGCTTCAGTGGCCAGGAGTAGGGTCCCATCCGCAGCATCTCCGTGTCATGGTTACACTCCATCAGGTAGGCATCCGCGTTTTTGATCGTTCCTGCCACCCGATCTGAGACATAACCAGTATCAGTCAGAATACAGAAGGTCTTATTATCATGGTGAACCTGATAAAACTGCGGTTCGGCCGCATCATGGGAGACCGCGAAACTTTCAATCTCCATGTCCCCCAAGTCGGCTACCTTGTTCGGTGCCAGGACATGTTTTTGCTCCAGCGGAATCTTGCCGACCCGCTTAGCCATGGCCTGCCAGGTTCCCTCATTAGCATAAACGTCCATTCCGTAACGCCGTGCCAGAACACCGACCCCGTGACTGTGATCACTGTGCTCGTGGGTTACAAAGATCGCCTCGACGTCCTTCAGCGACCGATCGATCTTGTTCATCAGATTCTCAATTCGCTTACCGCTCAATCCGGCATCAATCAGGATCCGGTGATGAGCAGTCTCCAAGTAGGTCACGTTCCCAGTGCTCCCACTGGCTAGAATACTGTATCGCAAAAAATCCTTTTCACTCACGTCTATTGCTCCTTATTTTCCTAATGAACTGGTGTTAACACTACCCGGGGTACTCCGCATGATCGTACTGTTAAAGGCATTGACCCGGAGCTGCTGAACGGTATCGTCGTTCTTGGTGCGTACCTCAATGATCCAGGTCGGCACGTAGACAGCCTGATTATGACTGCTCGTCGTTAAAAGCTTGGTATAAGCCAGCTTAGCCCACCGGACTTGAGAGTTGTTGGGGATCAAATTGTGCTTGTACAACCACGTTACCGCGTGCTGCTGACTGATTGTCGTTGCCTCGGGCCGCAAAATTCGGGTATCCTCCAGGTAGGTTTGCGTATAGCCCAGGACTTCATTGTTATTGTTGACCCGGAAACGAATCTGCCCATCTGGTGAGTTCAACGCCCGCCCGGCCAACTGCTGGGTATAGACGACGGTGTGGCGATCCGACAGCTGTGGTGCATACCGGTAATGACTACCGAGGGCGATCGACCGGTTATCCGCCACCAGCCGATTCAACCGTTTTTCCGGATGTTTCAGGTCAACCTTGACCCCGGTCTCTAGATCACTAGCGAGTTCATCAGAACTGAAATGATAATTCTGATCACGCAACTTGCTAGCCTGCTGTCCTAACTCACCATTCTCACCGGAACGCGTTCCAGCGATGTAGTAGCCACTCTGGGCATGGTTCGACAGTTCAACACTGGTGATCGCGTCTGAACGCATCTCCTTTAGGATAACTCCTTGACGGTTGGGTGCACTACTGGAAATCGTAAAGCGATTCTGCAGAAACAGGTTGCCAGCAACAACAAGGTCAAAGATGAGGAAGGCAAAAAGAAATATCCATTGAATTCGTTTGAAATTCATCTCTTATCCCCCTTACTTTAGCAGCTCCGTGTAGTCAACCCAGTGATGATGATACTTTACAAAGTAGGTTGGCACAATTTTGACGACCTTATCATCCTGCTGGTCATCTTTCCAAAGATAGCCAACCCGCAGATCAGTAATGTCTTTGAAACGGCTGTTGGCGTGTAACTCATTGATAACAGTGGTGGTTGATGGTAACTTGACCGTCTCCCCACTGAGCGGTAGTGGTACCTGAACCGTATACAGGCTCAACCAGTAACGTTCAATTCCGCTCTGGGTCGCCTGGAGCTTGGCCCCACCGTAGCCATCAGCGTTAATAATTGGGAAGCCTTCAACATAAGTCTGGTAGATAAAGGTTCGCTGATGGTCCTTAGCCTGGTCGAAGCGGATATTATCCAGAGGCATCCCCGTCTTTACCAGGGTATTGTAAAAGTGGGCATACAGCTGACTGGTCGTTACAACATTGGAATGACCGATATCATTTTCGTAGTCAACCGTTCCCGTCGTGTGATCATAAACCAGGTGGCGGTTAGTCCCATCCGTGTAGATCGTCTTATCACCATCATCATGCGAAGTCACACTGGTATGTTGATTGGTACTCAGTAGGTTAGTACTAAGATTATTGATCCGTTGGTTGCTGACCTGGTATGCCAGTTTAGGCAGCTTAAATGAATCAGGATACATCATCATGGTATGACCCTTGATGATCTTGTAATCAACTGGAATCAGTTGAACATGGCGGCCGCTCTTTGGCAGCTTGGTGAAATCACCCCGGCTGACCTGAATCCGGTAAACACTGTAGTGATAGTCCCGCAACAGGTAGATCTCGTGCTCGCCATCAAGTGGAATCACAATATGGTTGATCCCTTTGACCCGGTTCGTATCGATCGACTGGCCAAAGGTCTCGTTAAAGACTTCGCCAGAAACACTGTCTGGGTAGTTCAGCATCAACGAGTGGTGATTACGGAGGTAGCTCAGGTAGACATCACTGTTGTTAGTCTTAACCTCACTCGTCCGGCCCAGTTTCCAATCCCGCAGGTTCTTCTTAACGTCGTTGACCAGGTTGGCCCGCTGACTGTAAAGCAGGTTCTGCTGGCCGTCTTTACCAGTCCGCACAATGGTCGTCGGTAGATAGACATCCCCCATTGACTGCGTGGTAAACTGCTGCGACTGGGCACTGCTGGTTTCCCGGCGGGGCCGCTCATACTGAAAGGGGTCTGTCCAGATGATTCCTGACAAGATCAAACTAAACAGGACCACCAGGGTCAGGGCAATCGTCAGCCAATTACTTCTCAGCTTCTTGATCATCCCAGTCATCCTCCTCTTCATATGGTACGTACGGCAGTGAGATGTAGAAGGTCGAACCGTGGCCTTCAACACTATCAACCCAGATCTGACCACCAAGCATGTTGATGACCTCCTTGGAAATTGCTAGACCAAGACCGGTCCCACCCTGCTTCCGGCTCCGGGCTTTATCAACCCGGAAGAAGCGGTCAAAGATCCGACCAAGGTCCTTACGAGGAATTCCCAGTCCTTGGTCAGAAATGCTCATGATGACGTGGTTATGAGTCTCTAGCAGGCGAACCGTGATGATTCCCCCATCTGGTGAGTACTTAATCGCGTTGTTCATGATGTTATCGATCACCTGGGTGAACTTATCAGTATCAATCTCCACCCACAGGTCCTTCTTGGTGAAGTGCCGTTCGATCTTGTACTTCTTCTTACTGGAGTCCTCTTCCTCGTTCTTAATAATCATGTCAAAGCGGTTCAGGATATAGTTAAGCAGTTCCTTGATATTGACATACTCAAGGTTCAGCTTCGTTGTTCCCGCATCCATCCGGGAAAGACTCAGCAGGTCGTTGATCATCCGGATCATCCGATCAGTCTCGCCCTGGATGACGTTCAAGAACTTCGGAGCAACCTCCTTGTCCTTCCAGGCACCATCGCTCAGGGCCTCAACATAACTGTGGACACTGGTTAATGGCGTCCGTAACTCGTGAGAAACGTTGGAGACGAACTGCTTACGCTCCCGTTCCTCCTTCTGCTGGCTCGTTACGTCATGAAGGACACAGACCAGCCCACTGACAAAGCCAGATTCCCGTTGAATTGGTGAGAAGTAGGCGTTTAAGATCAGGTTGTTGCCGTCGTTTGACATATCGATGATCATTTCCCGCTGGTCCGAGTTAACAAGTTGCCGAACCGTGTAATCATGGCGGATATCGAGTACGTCAATGATCGACTTACCGATTAAATCGTCCTCGTGATCAACTCCCAGCAGCTGCAGGGCCATGTTGTTAACAATCGTCACATTACCACGACGATCAGTCGCCAGCACCCCATCAGACATATGGGAGAGGACGCTATCCAGACGCCGCCGTTCTGAGTCCGTCGATGCCTGTGCTTCTTCCACCCGGACTGATAGGTTGTTTACAGCCCCGGCAAGCTGACCAAGCTCATCATTACCCATGACCCGAACCTGACCGGAGAAGTCCCCCCGGGCAATCCGCAGGGCCTGCTTTCGCATCTCTTCAATCGGTCGGGTTATTTCCTGGGAAATAAGAATCGCCAGGATCAGACCGATCGCAATTGTGATCAGGGCTGCTGAAAGGTAAATCAGGGTAATACTGTTGATGTTGGAATAGACCGACTCTAGGCTGGCCCGCAGGTAGACCGCCCCGATAACGTTGTTGTTGCTATTATCGACCAAAGGAATCACGTTAACATAGTAGCGATTATGATTTCCATTGTCATAAACGTTCTCTGAGTGCGACCGGTTATTCAACAGGGTAGCCTTAATGACTTGATCAGTAGTCTTTTGTCCGATCACACCCCGGTTATCGGAGTTACTGGTTCCCCGGATGACCCCCTTGTTGTCGATTACCCGGATCTCCGAGATATTATTATTGTTAACTTCGGATAGGATCTGACGGATCTGACGGTTAGCCTTATGGGTGTCCGAACGGGCCAGCTGCTCACTCAGCGAGTTATCAACATACGATGGGAGCTCGATCGATTGTTTGAAGGTGTTTAGGTTTTGATGTTCCAATTGACGCACAAAAACCGCCCCAACGCATTCCAGCGTCAGCATCAGCATCAACGCAAATACGAGGGCGATTTTAAAACGAATCGATTGATAAAATTTTAACTTGCTGTTCACAACTGTTCAGCCTCTAATTCTGATCAGGATTTGCTAAATAGTAGCCGACACCACGCCGCGTGATCAGCCATTGCGGGTGGCTCGGATTATCTTCAATTTTTTCCCGCAGACGCCGAACCGTCACATCCACGGTCCGCACATCACCGAAGTAATCATAACCCCAGACGGTCTGCAGGAGGTGCTCCCGATTGATCACCTGACCAATGTGTTGGGCCAGGTAGTGGAGCAATTCAAATTCCCGGTGGGTCAGGTTGATATTCTCGCCCCGCTTAGTAACCGTGTAGGCTTCAGGGTGAATCGTCAGGTCCCCGACCTTGATATCAGTATTCTTATCTTCTTCAGCAGGGGCCTTCAGAGTTGCCTGCCGCCGCAGGTTAGCCTTAACCCGGGCCACCAGTTCCCGGTTGGAGAATGGCTTGGTGACGTAATCATCCGCCCCGAGTTCAAGTCCTAAGACCTTATCAAGCTCCGAGTCCTTGGCCGTTACCATGATGATTGGCATCGTGTGCTTGGCCCGCACCCGCTTAGCCACTTCTAGGCCATCGATCTTTGGCAACATCAGGTCCAAGATGATCAGGTCTGGGTTTTCACTTTCAACCTTCTCCAGGGCCTCCTCGCCATCGTAGGCGGTTACGACCGAATAGCCTTCTTTTTCAAGATTAAATTTAATAATATCTGAAATTGGTTTCTCGTCATCAACGACTAGTATTTTCTTTGCCATTTCAAAATCCCCTCCATGGGTGATTGTTTACTTAACCTAAACTTAGTAACCGTGCCCCCATTATAGCACAGCTAAGGTTTTTATTATTTTTTGACGAATTTATGTTGACAGTCAGGGTGGGCGGTGGTAAATTAATAAAGTACCTTGTTGAGAGGTAAAAGATATGGGCAGTTAGCTCAGCTGGCAGAGCAACGGACTCTTAATCCGTGGGTCCAGGGTTCGATCCCCTGACTGCCCATCAGAGGTTTACAGAGATTGGGATTTTTCTCAATCTCTTTTTTTGTATCCGCAATCCCTTTTCGAAGTAACAATAACGCCAACTAAAAATTAATTTCAAAAAACTACCAAAAATGTCTTGCAAAAAGTGAAATAAGTTGATATTATAATAGTCGTTGTCAAGGACATGGGCAGTTAGCTCAGCTGGCAGAGCAACGGACTCTTAATCCGTGGGTCCAGGGTTCGATCCCCTGACTGCCCATCATGTCAAAAGACCGGTAATTTCACCGGTCTTTTTTGTTACCAAAATATTGAAAAACACTAGCGACCGTACCAAACGATGATTTGGCACGGCCGCTTTTTGTTTTAAATCATTCTGCCAGCTTATAGCCGAAGCCCCGCACCGTCAACAGGTGGTCCGGGTGGTGGGGATCATCCTCAAGCTTATCCCGGAGATGACTGATGTGGATATCGACAATTCGCGATGTGTTGAGGATATCATAACCCCAAACACCATTAACCAGCTGATCACGGCTGAGGACCTGATTACGATGGTCGATCAGATACGACAGCAGTTGAAATTCCTTAGGGGTCAGCTCAACCGGCAAGCCATTCTTAAGGACCTGGTAGTTCTGATAATCCACCTGCCAGTGACCAATGGTAGTCACCCGCGACGAGACCGATTTTGTTAAGGTTTCCGGTACCTGGATCTGTACGTGTTGGTAGAGCCAGAGCCGCTGCTCAATCAGCGCCCGCAAAACCTGGTCCGCAAACGGAAAGATAATTACGTCATCAACCCGTGCCTGGTACAACTTCCGCTGGACCCGTTCCGTCATTTTAGTGGTAAAGGCAATGATCGGACCGTGAACCTGGGGACGAATCAACGTCATCGTGGCGATTGCCGTATCGAGGGTGGACGCATCAAGGTCCCACCATATTCCGGCCGGTTGCTCGTGTTCTAATTCAACTACCAGGCCGGTCGGGGTTGTCACCTGGTCAAACGTCCAGGCGGCCCGCTTACTGAGCTTGTCCAGACGGGTGATTAGGTCAGCATTCTGCCCCATTAGCAAAAATCGGTCGGTCATCTTTCCCTCCAAGGTTTACACAACTTTTACAATAAGAAGATTAAATATTTACAGCGCATTGCTATTCTCTATTTGTACCATACGAAATTAACGAAAACAACTAGGGAGCTTTTGCGATGAAGAGAATTATCACAATTGTCATCACCGTAGCGATCATTATCGGCCTGGGAATCGGCTGGATTGCTGCTAAAAAACAACCACCATTATCAAAAGTAACGGTTGTCGGGTCCAGTGCCCTCCAACCGTTAACAGAGGCCGTCATGAAGGAATACCGGACCACTAACCCGCACACCAGCATCACCGTCCAAGGTGGCGGATCCGGTACCGGACTGAGCCAGGTTCAAGCCGGTGCCGTCAACATCGGTTCGTCAGATATCTTCGCTGAACAAAAGGACGGTATTGATAAACAAAAACTTCGGGACCATATCGTGGCAGTTTCGGGAATTGTCCCCATCGTCAACCGTGATTTAGGAATTAAGGACCTTTCCCTTGCCCAGCTCCGTCAGATCTATACCGGACAGGTTTCCAACTGGCGCCAGCTGGGAGGACCGGACCTGTCGATTACCGTCATCAACCGGGCGGCCGGAAGTGGTACTCGGGTAGCATTCGAGCAGGTGGCCCTAAAAGGGCAGCGCTCAATCAATGCCCAGGAACAGGACTCTAACGGGACGGTCAAGGAGATCGTGGCCCGAACACCAGGCGCTATCAGCTACATCTCTGCTGCCTACCTCAGCCCACAGGTCCAGCCCCTGAAGATTGCTGGCGTTGCGGCCACGGCCAAAAATATTACTACCAACCGCTGGCCGTTATGGTCATATGAACACATGTACACCCAGCAGACGCCGACTAAGGCCACCCAACAATTCATCAACTACATGCAGTCTAAACAGGTCCAACAGACCCTGGTAAAACAGGCTCACTACGTCAATATCCACGACATGCAGGTCCAAAAAGATGCTGCTGGAAAAATTCAGGAAAAGGAGTAAGCCATGGATAATCTCCAAAAACAACTAACCCAGCCATCCCCAGAGAGTCGTCAGGAATGGACTGGTAAGATCATCAGCTCCCTCGCCATCATCCTGATTGGTGGCCTCGTCCTTGCCATCCTCGTCTTCCTGACCGTTAAGGGAATTGCCCTGTTTACCGACAACGGTGTTTCTTTCTGGCGTTTTCTGTCACAGACCGATTGGCAACCAAGCCACCAGCACTACGGCGCCCTCCCCATGATCACGACTTCCTTTAGTGTCACCATCCTGGCCGGGATCGTGGCCCTTCCCCTGGCGCTGGTGGTGGCGGTGGCGATTACCGAAATCCTGCCCAAGAGAATGACCGGCCTGTTCCAGCCCCTGATCGAGCTCCTCGTCGGGGTGCCCTCCGTGGTGTACGGGTACCTAGGACTAACCATTATTGTACCCGAACTGCAACGCCTCTTTGGTGGGACCGGCTTCGGGATCCTCGCCGCAACCGGGGTTCTCTTCTTGATGATCCTGCCAACTATGACCTCAATGACTGTCGACAGCCTCAACGCCGTTCCTAAGAAGTACCGGCAGGCTTCCGCCGGACTGGGGGCCACCCGTTGGCAAACTATCTCCCGCGTCATCATCCCCAGCGCCAAAGACGGTATCCTGACC
>DBOT01000135.1:6316-6442 GCA_002299975.1 Lactobacillaceae bacterium UBA639 | reverse complement strand
GTAGTTGACCACGAACATCGAGATGCAGGTGGCCACCAACGGTCCTAAGCCCTCAAACGCCCAAATACATGGCAACTGGATAACCAGCTTGACCACAAGGCCGATTCCGAGGAACTTCATCATCCG
>DBOT01000135.1:518-6202 GCA_002299975.1 Lactobacillaceae bacterium UBA639 | reverse complement strand
TGGAGAACCGTAACCCCAGCCGGGTCGTAACGGTAAAAGACCGTATAGACCTGCTGAGCAACGGCCGCCATCCCCAGAGCCGCCGGAATCATTACAAAGTAGAAGAGTAACAAGACATTTTCAATCTGCTTGCGCATCCCCTCTTGATCATTCTGGGCCCGGGCCGTGGCCAACAGCGGGATAACCGTGGCCGCCATGGCAGAGGCCAGGGAGATCACAATCATGTAAAGCTTATTGGCATTAAACGAGAAGAGGGCATAGAGGACGGTCACTTGATAGTGCGTGAAGTTTCCCACCATCGCCATCATCCGCGGGAAGGTAAACTGGTCGATCAACTGGTACAGGGTAATCCCTGATTCAATCACGATAAATGGGATGGCCTGATAAGCAATCTTAAAGACCAACCGGCTAGTTGAAACCTCGGGATCCGATACGCTGTTGGCGACCAAGCCATTCATCTCATTAAGGTGCCTTAACCAGGCAACCCCCAAGACAATGATCGCTCCGATCGCTCCGATGAAGGCAGCAAAGGTGGACTGCGTTACCGCCGCCACCCAACTACCTTGTTGGATCTTCATGATGAAATAGGTGGCCGCCAGCATGTAGATGATTCGGAAAAGCTGCTCGACAAATTGCGACATTGCCGACGGTGCCATCCAATTATATCCCTGCAAGAACCCCCGGGTAATTGCCATTGCCGGGATGATCAAGACCGCCCAAGCAAGGGAGCGGATAACTGGAATCACATTGGGATCACCATTATCCATCAGCGACGCACCAAACATCATGATCGTGGCACAGATAACTCCCATCGCCATGGCGACATACATTCCGGAGTGATACAGCCGCCGACTAACGCCATACTGGTTGATCCCGTTGTAGTGGGCTACCAGTTTTGAGATGGCCGACGGGATTCCCGCCGTCGCCACCACCAGGAAAAGGTTATAGATGTTGTACCCCTGGGCGAATAACGCGTTAGCCTCATTACTGTAAGCACCAAACCAGGTTACCCATGGGATAACATAGAGGGCCCCCAGAATACGTGAAGCAATACTCCCGGCCGTCATCCACGCTGAACCACTCAGCATTTTCGATCGGGCATCATTTTGCGGTGCGGTACTACTTAAATCATTATGTTCTTCATTCATGACCTGTAATATCCTACCTTTATAATTTTATTGACTTAGGGGAAACTTTCCCATCCCCCAAGGTGTTTTAGACTATTAAAACATAACACAATCTTAATTATTCTATCGTGAAGCGGAAACGGGTGCAATTCGTTTCCGCTTTTTTAATTTTTATTTAATACTGGTCTAAGTCTACGGTCACCATTTGCACGTTACGATCTGGGTACTGGGCGCGTAATTTTTTCAGGTCACTAGCCACCGGGGCCTTTTCAAAGTGACCGAGTTTGTCATTAATTGTAATGGCTAGGCCAAGCTTAGCAAAGTCCATTGCCTCTTCCATCGTCTTCCCCTGGGTAAAGGCCTCGGGAAGGTCCGGGAAGTCCACCTGAATCTCGTCCTCCTTTGGTGTGAAAAAGGCCGGATAACTCACCATTTCCATTTTATTTCCTCCAAAAACAAAGAACCGGACCGTGGCCGCACGATCCGGTTCTTTAATAAATCTTACTTAGCAACAATGTTGACGATCTTGTTTGGTACGACAATGACCTTCTTGATGTCCTTACCGTCCGTAAACTTCTGGACATGTTCGTTGGCCAGGGCCAGCTTTTGGGCCTCTTCACGGTCAGTATCCTTAGCCATCTTGATCTTAGCCCGGACCTTACCGTTGACCTGAACGATCATCTCAACCTCGTTTTCAACCAGGGCCTTAGGATCATACTTTGGCCATGGTTGGTAAGCGATCGTGTCGCTGATGCCAAACTGACTCCACAGCTCTTCAGCCACGTGTGGCATAACTGGGGAGATCATCTTGACGAAGCCTTCCATGTATTCAACTGGCAGGTCCTCAGCCTTGTAGGCCTCGTTAACGAAGACCATCAGTTGTGAGATGGCAGTGTTGAAGTGCATCCGCTCATAATCTTCAGTAACCTTCTTGACCGTCTGGTTGTAGACCTTGTCCAACTTACCGTCGTTGAAGTTGGAAACCCGATCCCGCAGGTGGTTGTTGTCATCCATCAGCAAACGCCATACGCGTTGGATCCACTTGTAGGAACCGTGCAGACCTTCTTCATCCCATGGCACAGACTCAGTCAGAGGGCCCATGAACATTTCGTAGAGCCGGAGTGTGTCGGCACCGTACTTTTCAACGATGTCATCTGGGTTAACCACGTTCCCCTTGGACTTGGACATCTTTTCGTGGTTAGCACCGAGAATCATCCCCTGGTTAACCAACTTCATGAATGGTTCCTTGGTTGGAACGAGACCCAAGTCGTAGAGAACCTTGTGCCAGAACCGCGCGTAAAGCAGGTGCAGGACAGCGTGTTCTGCCCCACCGACATAGAGGTCAACTGGTGACCAGTAGTCAAGGGCCTTCTTAGAGGCAAATTCCTTATCGTTGTGCGGGTCAGTGTAACGGAGCCAGTACCATGAAGAACCAGCCCATTGTGGCATCGTGTTGGTTTCCCGCAGACCGTGCCGGCCCTGGTCATCGTAAACGTTGACCCAGTCCTTAACGTTGGCCAGTGGGCTCTCACCCGTTCCGGATGGTTCAATGTTATCCGTATCTGGCAGCTTCAGTGGCAGTTCATCTTCGGGTACCAGGGTCGTCCGACCGTCATCCCAGTGGATAACCGGGATTGGTTCACCCCAGTAACGTTGCCGACTGAAGATCCAGTCCCGCAGACGGTAGTTAACCTTCTTGTGACCGGCATTGTGTTCTTCCAGCCAATCGATCATCTTAGCCTTGGCGTCAGCGATGTTCAAGCCGTCCAAGAAGCCGGAGTTGATGTGCTTACCATCACCATCGAAGGCCCCTTCGGAAAGGTCAGCGCCCTCAATAATTGGCTTAATTGGCAGGTCAAACTTCTTAGCAAAATCGTAATCCCGCTGGTCACCAGCTGGTACGGCCATCACGGCACCAGTACCGTATGAAGCCAGAACATAATCACTGATCCAGATTGGCAGCTTTTCGCCGTTAACCGGGTTAATGACGTAGGAACCAGTGAATACCCCGGTCTTGTCCTTGTTCAGGTCGGTCCGTTCCAGATCAGAACGACGAGAAGTTTCTTCCTTGTAGGCCTTAACTGCTTCGGCATGTTCAGGTGTCGTCAGTTGGTCAACCAGGTCGTTTTCTGGCGCCAGGACAACGTAGGCGGCACCAAAGAGGGTATCTGCCCGGGTCGTGAAGACTTCGATCTTGGTATCTTCATCACCGGCAACTGTGAAGAAGACAGAAGCACCTTCGGAACGACCAATCCAGTTCCGCTGCATTTCCTTAACACTTTCTGGCCAGTCAACTAAGTCCAGATCATCGATCAGCCGGTCCGCGTAGGCAGTGATCTTCAGAACCCACTGCTTCATTGGCTTCCGGTAAACAGGGTAGCCACCCCGCTTAGTCTTACCGTCTTCAACCTCTTCGTTGGCCACAACGGTTCCACCCATGAAGTCAGGTGCCCAGTTAACCATGATCTCACTTTCGTAAGCCAGGCCCTTCTTGTAGAGTTGTTCGAAGATCCATTGCGTCCACTTGTAGTACTTCGGGTCGGTCGTGTTAACTTCCCGGTCCCAATCGTAGGAGAAGCCTAGTGATTGGATCTGGTTACGGAAGTGGTTGATGTTCTGGTTAGTAAAGCCTTTCGGGTTGTGGCCGGTCTTTAAAGCATATTGTTCAGCCGGCAGACCAAAGGCATCCCACCCCATTGGGTGCAGAACGTTGTAACCCTGCATCCGCTTCATCCGGGACATCACATCGGTGGCCGTGTAACCCTCGGGGTGACCAACGTGTAGCCCTTGGCCAGATGGGTATGGGAACATATCCAGTGCGTAGTACTTCTTTTGATCAGGCTTCAGTTCTGCCTTGAAGGTCTTATTCTTCTTCCAGAACTTCTGCCACTTTTCTTCAATCGTTTTGTGATCGTAAGCCATTTCTCTGCTCCTTTATCAAAAATCACACAGCAATATTCTTTTGATCGTAATAAAAAAGTCCCGTAGAAATTCCTTCTACGAGACGAAAATTAATCCGCGGTACCACCCGTTTTCTATGGTCTAGCCATAGCACTTGGCTCCTTAACGCGGAAGACGTCACTGCCTACTAGCTTCAGCAGCAATCACCTAGAGGAGTTCACTGGTAACGACCTCCTGCTCACAGCCCCGCAGGATCTCTGAAGATCATTGTTCCAGCTACTACTTCTATCACGATCAAAATATTTAACAATTATTCTAACAAGCCCACCCTGCGATTGCAAGGCACGCTGTGAACAATTAGCCTAAAATCTTCTTTAATTCATCAACCTTGTCCAGGTGTTCCCATGGCAGGTCAACATCAGTCCGGCCGAAGTGACCATAAGCTGCCGTCTGCTTGTAGATTGGCCGCTTAAGGTCGAGCATCTTGATAATTCCGGCTGGACGCAAATCAAAGACCTTCCGGACTGCCGCAATTAACTCGTCGTCACTCTTCGTCCCCGTGCCGTAAGTATCAATGGCAATGGAAACTGGTTCGGCAACCCCAATAGCGTAGGCTACTTGGATCTCCAACTTCTTAGCATAACCCGCAGCAACCAGGTTCTTGGCGATGTAACGGGCAGCATAACTAGCGGAACGGTCAACCTTAGTGGCATCCTTACCAGAGAAGGCCCCACCACCATGATGAGCAGCCCCACCATAAGTATCAACGATGATCTTCCGACCAGTCAGACCAGCATCCCCTTGAGGGCCACCGATAACAAAACGGCCAGTTGGGTTGATGAAGTACTTGGTATCGTCATCCAGGTACTTAGCAGGAATAACTGCCTTGATGACCTGTTCCTTGACGTCCTTCTTGATCTGGTCCAGGGATACTTCTGGATCGTGTTGAGTACTTAAGACAACGGTATCAACCCGCAATGGCTTGTCATTCTCGTCGTACTCAATCGTTACCTCGGCCTTGGCATCTGGCCGCAGGTATGGGATTGTCCCGTCCTTACGCAGGCGGGCAATCTTTTGCATCAGCTTATGGCTCAGCATCAGTGAGAGCGGCATGTATTCTGGCGTCTCATCAGTTGCGTAGCCAAACATCAGTCCCTGGTCACCGGCACCGATCTTATCCAGCGGATCGCCGTCCCCTTCACGGGTTTCCAGTGAATCATCGACCCCCTGGGCGATGTCAGGTGACTGTTCATCAATCGCAGTGATGACGGCACAGTTGTCGGCATCGAAGCCGTACTTACCATCTGTGTAGCCGATACCCCGAATGGTGTCCCGGACGATCTTTTGGATGTTAACGTAGGCCTTGGTGGATACTTCACCGAAGACCAGGACCAGGCCAGTCGTTACGGAAGTCTCGACGGCAACCCGGGCATCCGGGTCCTGTTCAAGCATGGCATCCAGGATCGCATCACTGATTTGGTCAGCGATCTTGTCTGGGTGTCCTTCAGAGACTGATTCTGATGTAAATAAATATTTTTCTGCCATTTTAATTTAATTCCCCCATATTCTAGTGAAACTTTTCAACAGTTTTATAGTTGCGGTTACAAGGCATCTTCACGGCAAGCGTGAATCCTATCGGGAATTTGCTTTATAACG
>DBOT01000135.1:0-507 GCA_002299975.1 Lactobacillaceae bacterium UBA639 | reverse complement strand
GACCCATCTTAGCATAAAATCAGCCTATTAATCAACGATCAAGTTCTAGCGCCGGGCATTGACCAGGCCGACCGCGGTCATAAATGAATACATAATCGTCGGTCCCATGAACTTGAAACCATCTTTTTTAAACTGCTTGGCCATCGCCTGGGACTGGGTCGTCTGGGCAGGTAAAGCCTCCCCGGGAGCCAGGACCAGGCGTTGGGGTTGGTGGTCAACAAATTGCCAAACATAGTCATCTAAAGTTTGCCCGTTCTGGTGCATTCGCTGAACTAACCGGGCGTTATTGATGACCGCACAGATTTTGCGCCGGTTCCGGATAATCGTCTTATCCTGGTAGAGCCGCTCGACATCATCTTCGGTAAAGGCGGCGACGCGGTCAACGTCGAAATCAGCGAAGGCCTTATTGAATGTCTGCCGTCGCTGCCAAATCGTCTGCCAGGTCAGGCCAGCCTGAAACAGTTCCAAACTCAGCATCTCCAATAAGTGTCGTTCATCGTGGACCGG
>DBOT01000121.1:12332-12640 GCA_002299975.1 Lactobacillaceae bacterium UBA639 | reverse complement strand
TCATATTAGTTACGACCGATAATCCGGACCTCGGTCTCAAGGTCCACACCGAACTTCTCCTTAACCGTTGCCTGAACGTGCTTGATAACAGCTACGTAGTCCGCAGCGGTCCCGTGATCGATGTTAACAATGAAGCCAGCGTGCTTGGTNNGAAACCTGCGCCCCACCATGGGTGTAACCCTGCAGGCCCGCGTCATGAATCAGCTTACCAGCAAAGTAGCCCTTTGGCCGCTTGAAGACACTCCCGCAGGATGGTAGATCCAGTGGTTGCTTAGCGGCCCGCCGTTCGTTTAAGTCATCCATCGTGG
>DBOT01000121.1:11963-12267 GCA_002299975.1 Lactobacillaceae bacterium UBA639 | reverse complement strand
TCCTGAACACTGCTGTGCCGGTAGCCAAAGTCTAGGCCCTTGTTATCCAAGTGCTCAATGGTCCCATCCGGAAGCATTACCGTCGCCGCAGTGACCACGTTCTGGGTCTCACCACCGTAGGCCCCAGCGTTCATGAAGACCGCTCCACCAATGCTACCAGGAATGCCGGCCGCAAACTCCAAACCGGTCAACTTGTGATCACGGGCCGCAATGGTAGTGTCAATATAGGAGGCCCCGGCCTGGGCGGTTACCTGGTTTCCTGATACCTTGATGTCGTTAAGTTCGGTGAGAATCATCGTCAGGC
>DBOT01000121.1:11696-11958 GCA_002299975.1 Lactobacillaceae bacterium UBA639 | reverse complement strand
GGCCATCAACCCCGCCGTCACGGACAATCAGATTGCTGGCGTTGCCCAATACCGTCAGCGGCATGTGGTGTACCTGGGCGTATTGGACCAGCTGCTTGATCTCATCGATGCTCTTTGGGAAGGCTAACCAATCAGCCGGCCCCCCCGTTTGCGTGTAGGTATACTTCATCAATGGTTCGTCTTGTTTGATATCAATCTCTGGAAATTCGTTCATTAAGTTAGCCAATTTAGTATGCCTTCCCTTTTCATAAATTATCTCTCC
>DBOT01000121.1:11354-11560 GCA_002299975.1 Lactobacillaceae bacterium UBA639 | reverse complement strand
TTCATCGCCATGGACTTTGAAACCGCCAGTGGTAAGCGGTACAGTGCCTGTTCACTGGCCCTGACCATCGTTCGTAATGGTCAGATTGCCGATGAGTTTTACACCCTCATCAACCCACATACCGACTTTTTCTGGCGTAATGTCCAGATTCACGGGATCCACGAACGCGACGTTCAGGATGCCCCCGATTTCCCAGCGGTCTGGGA
>DBOT01000121.1:10945-11348 GCA_002299975.1 Lactobacillaceae bacterium UBA639 | reverse complement strand
CACATCAAGTCCTTCTACACCCCAGACAAACTGGTGATTGCCCACAACAACCGCTTTGATAACAGCGTCCTCAAGAGTACCTTGGAGCACTACGACATTGAACCCCCGGCCTACCAGACCCTCGATACTCTCAGCAGCAGTCGTCACCTTCTGCCGGGGCTGACTAACTACAAGCTCAACACGGTCTGTGATGCCCTCAACATTGACCTCCACCATCATCACAATGCCCTCGATGATGCCCAGGCCTGTGCCAATATCCTGCTTTACCAAGACCGGCGCTTTGGTGATCAGCGAATTCGCCCCTTCATCAAGATGCTTGGCTAAAACGCAAAACACGGTTAGGATCAAAAATCCTAACCGTGTTTTTATTCATTTCTGATATTCCATCAACAGCGCGGGCTTC
>DBOT01000121.1:466-10828 GCA_002299975.1 Lactobacillaceae bacterium UBA639 | reverse complement strand
CTGCTGTAGTTTTCAAACCAGTACTCAGCCTCCTCCACCAGCAGGCGCCCGATACCGTTGCGCCAGTAGTCTTTGGCAACCACAACGCCGAGCTCACCGGTGTTGGGACGATCCCCCAATACCATGACCGTTACAATCCCGATTGGTTGGTCGCCCAGCATCGCCAGCATGACCACGCAGTCATCGAAGCGGTTGATCATTTCGATATTCTGCCGCTCCTGGTCCGCCGTTACCTGGTCAAGGTGGGGGATCAGCACGGCATCGGTCTCCGTAGCCGCCTGACGCAGAAAGTTCAAGACTGCCGGCGCGTCATCCGCCGTGGCCAATTTAATCTCGACTTGATCTGCCATTACGCCACCACATCCTGAACCAGCTTGCTGAAGTGGTCGCCGTGGGGTTCGAACTCCAGAACCCGGGTATTATCGTCATCGGTCCGCTTGAAGTGAATGGCCAGGAAGTCATCAGGAAGCTCATCTTCCACGAACTCAGCCCACTCAACAACACTCACACCGTCACTATCGAAGTATTCCTCCAGACCCAGGTCCTCAGCTCCGCCATTTTCAAGACGGTAGGCATCCATGTGGTAGAGGGGCAGGCGGCCATCCTGGTACTCACGAATAATCGTGAACGTTGGGCTCTTGATCAGGTCTGGAATATCCAATCCCTTAGCCAGGCCCTTGGTAAAGGTCGTCTTACCGGCACCGAGGTCACCATCCAAGACAAGGACATCCCCCGCCGCCAGCTGACGGCCAATCTTTTCACCGAGCGCAATTGTTTCGTCCCGGCTGGTTAACGTTAACTTTTTCATTACTACAGTCCACCTTAATATTGATCTTAGCCCTATTCTAACTTACCGGCCTGAGAAAGACAAAGGTTCACCACCGATAATGATAATGGTCATCCGGGCGGCTCTGGCCAACCACCTGCTTTTGGTAGCGGATGGTTGCATCAAGTCCCCGCGCGGCCTGGCGCTTGCTGATCCGGTGATTTTCGATCAGGACCATCCGGGCGAGGACCTGGACCTGGTTCATCACGTTCGTCTTATCATTACTGGATAATCGGCAGAAGTTACGCGTAACCTGGACAGTAATCCGCCCGTTGCCCTTGTCACTGATTCGCCGAATGTACTTTGCATAGCCATAGTTAGCCGGATCATTATCAGCATAGGCCTGGTGATCCACCAACTCCTGGGCCAATTGCGTATTAACGGTCTTCCGACTGGCCTGGGCACCGCCGCTTCCCAGCAGGACTACGATGATTATCATTGGCAGGATCATCCACCGTCGCATCAATTCCTACTTCCTTCCATCTAAAAAAGGCCAGTAGTCATTCGTGACTTCCGGCCTTTTGCTTTATTCGTAATTACAGTGCCTGAGCTGCCGTGATCAGGGCAACCTTGTAGGCATCGTCCTCGCTGCAACCCCGTGAAAGGTCAGCGATTGGGGCATTCAAGCCTTGCAGGATTGGACCAACAGCGGTGAAGCCACCAAACCGTTGAGCAATCTTGTAGCCAATGTTACCAGCTTCCAGGCTTGGGAAGATGAAGACATTAGCGTGTCCGGCAACCTTGGAACCAGGAGCCTTCAGTTCACCAACTGCGGGAACAAAGGCGGCATCAAACTGTAGTTCACCATCGGCTGGCAGTTCTGGGTCCATCTCATGAACCTTGGCCGTAGCATCGGCAACCTTGGTAACCATGTCACCCTTGGCAGAGCCCTTCGTGGAGAAACTCAACAGAGCCACCTTTGGATCAATGCCAAAAAGCTTAGCGGTCTTCGCACTTTGAACAGCTACTTCAGCCATCGTTGGGGCGTCTAATTCAATGTTGATGGCACAGTCAGCAAAGATGTAGCGCTGGTCACCCTTAATCATCAGGAAAGCCCCGCTGATCCGGTGAACACCTGGCTTCGTCTTAACAATCTGCAATGCGGGACGAACGGTGGAACCAGTAGAGTGAACTGCACCAGAAACCATTCCGTCAGCCTTGCCCATGTAAACCAGCATGGTCCCGAAGTAGCTGACATCCTTGAGCATCTCTTCAACCTGTTCAGGAGTGTTCTTCCCCTTCCGCCGTTCTAAGAGTGCATCGAACATGGCCTTCTTGTCGGCTTCTGGGTATTCGGTTGGGTCAATGATCGTCAGGTCGGCAATATCAAAGTCGTTATCCTTGGCAGTCTTTTCAATATCTGCCCGGGTCCCGAGCAGGATTGGCTTGATCAGACCGTCCTTTTGCAGACGAACGGCGGCACCAAGGATCCGCTTATCTTCACCTTCAGGGAAAACAATCGTCTTACCCGTTCCCTTTACCTTAGCAGCAATTTCATCAAATAGTTCCATTATGCTGAACCTCCTTATTAGTGGTCATCAAGCATCTACACCTAATTTGCGATCTGCTTGCCAACAACCGGCTGGGCCGGCAGCTGCCAATCAATCGGCGTCTCTCCCATTGCCTGAAGTGCCTCATTGGTCTTAGAAAATGGCCGTGAGCCAAAGAAACCACGATTAGCGGAAAGCGGACTCGGGTGCGCTGATTCAAGAACGATGTTGGTCTTCAAGTTGATCAGCTTTTTCTTGTCACGGGCAGCCCGTCCCCACAGAATAAAGATCACTGGCTTGGGGCGTTCGGACAGGGCATGAATCGCCGCATCCGTCAACTTCTCCCAGCCGTGGCCCTTGTGTGAGAAGGCCTGGCCATCACGAACCGTCAATACCGAGTTCAAAAGCAGGACTCCTTGATCGGCCCACTTCTTCAAGTAGCCATGGTTAACCGGAGTACAACCCAGGTCATCGTGGAGTTCCTTATAGATATTCTGTAGCGACGGCGGTACTGGGACTCCCGGAAGAACAGAAAAACTGCATCCATGAGCCTGGTGTGGTCCGTGGTACGGATCTTGCCCCAAGATCACAACCTTGACCTCATGAAAAGGCGTCCACTCAAAGGCCTCGAAGATGTGGTGCATCTCCGGATAAACCGTATAGTATGTGTATTCTTCCTTCAGAAATTCCCGTAGTTGTGCATAGTACGCACTCTCAAACTGTGGTTTTAAAACATCCCACCAGTCATTATGAATTAGTTGTTTCATGACTATCAGCACCTCGTCTATTATTTTAGCATATCTCATCTCGCCCTGCGTATCGAAATGAAAACGCTTTGGCGGTAGGCAATCGGCCGCTAAACTGTTAAAATACTCTTAAAGCAGTAGATTGGTGGTGAAAAAATGCGGCAATTATATCTGCGCGATCATGCGACCGACCTGCACGGCACCACGATTATTCGTGACCATCAGGGCCGATCGTGTTACCTCCTGGTCGGCAAGTGGGGAATGCATTATGACGTGCTCTCCCTCTATGCGATCAACGGGGCATTACTGGCGGAGGTCAAACAGCAGTCACTGGGAATGTTGCCGAAGTTCTCTCTCTATCTCAATCGCCAACGGGTCGGTACGGTCGGCAAGTCCCTGGGCTTTGTCCGGCAGGTGATCTACATCCGTGGTCTAAACTGGTTCATTGTTGGCTCACCCCTGGCCGGTCGCTACCGGGTCTTTCAAGGGAGTCGGCAGGTCTTCTCCCTCCAGCCCGTTGAGTTCACCGGAAGCTACTACCATGAGTTGAAGGTTGAACAAAAGGCCGACGAGCCCCTGGCCATTCTCGTCGCCAGCGTCCTTGACCACTGGGCCCGGCATGGCCAGCGCGATCCTAAGCATCTCCGGTTCCGGCGGGCACGACTAGCCGATAACTTTGGGATGGGCTTCAAATGCCATAATATTAAAAACGCACAGCAACGTTAAATCGCGTTGCTGTGCGTTTGTTATTTAGTAATGCTTCATTACCCGTTCAATCTCCCGGTTCTGTTCCCGGCGCTTGATGGCTTCCCGCTTGTCATACTGGTGTTTACCCTTGGCAACCCCCAGCAGGACCTTAGCATAGCCATGCTTGATGTACATCTTCAGCGGAATCAGGGTAACCCCCTTGTCCTGGAGGGTCCCGGTCAGCCGATGGATCTCCTTCTTGTGGAGAAGGAGCTTCCGGTTCCGGAGGGGATCCTGGTTAAAGTAGGTTCCGTTGTCATATTCACTGATGTGGACATTCATCAGCCAGGCCTCACCGTTCTTGATCTGGGCAAACCCATCCTTCAGGTTAACCCGGTGTGCCCGGACGGACTTGATCTCGGTCCCCGTCAGAACCAGCCCCGCCTCGTAGGTATCCGTCACGAAATAGTCGTGCCGGGCCTTTTTATTTTGGGCAATTAAGTTGTCATTAGTGTGTTGGGATTTTTTTGCCATGCTATCCCTCCATTAAAATTATGAACGCAGCCGACGGTTTCGCCGTCCCTCGGAATGATGATCACGGGAATTGTTGTGGTGCCGACTCTGTCCCCGGTTGATCTGCCGGTTATTAACGTGACCATTGTGTTTGTTCCGGTCCCGCCGGTTAAAGTGGCCATGATTTCCGCGGCGATCATCATGTGGTACCCGAATCTTTGTGGTTGGAGTATTTTCCGGATGAACAATCTGGAAGTCAACTTCTCGCAGGTCCTTGTCGACCCGCAGTAATTTAACCTGAACCGGTTGCCCGATTTGGAAGATCCGGTGCGTCCTACGACCGATCAGAGCCAGGTGCTTTTCGGAGTATTCATAGTAGTCGTCATCCATCACGCTGATGTGGATAAGGCCCTCAACCGTGTTTGGTAGCTCAACGAACAGGCCAAACTTCATCACGGAGCTGACTACCGCATCGAAGGTCTCACCGATGTGGTCCTCCATGTATTCGGCCTTCTTCATGCTGTCGACATCCCGTTCCGTGTCGATCCCCCGCCGTTCAGTAACGGAGGTGTGTTCGGCAATCTCCGGTAGCTTGTCGCGCCAGTGAGCTTTGGCCTTCTCACCCTTACCATGTTCGTGGTACCACTTGATCAAGCGGTGCACCGTATCGTCAGGGTAACGCCGAATTGGGGAGGTGAAGTGGGTGTAGTATGGTGCTCCCAGACCGAAGTGTCCCAGTTCCTCATCTGAATACTTCGCCTGCTGCATACTCCGCAGCATCATAACCTGGACCATTTCTTCCTCAGGCTTACCAGCGACTTCCTTTAAGACGTTTTGCAGCATCTTTGGCTTAACGTTGTTGATGTCACCATGAACGTTGATGCCGAAGACCTCCAGGAAGTCAACGAAGGACTTGATCCGGTCCTTATCTGGGGTTTCGTGAATCCGGTATAAGAACGGTACCTTTTCCTTGAAGTAGTGTTCCGCTACCGTTTCGTTGGCTGCCAGCATGAAGGATTCAATCATCCGTTCTGCCAGTCCCCGTTCCCGGAGCTGGATATCTGTTGGGTGGCCCTTCTCATCAACAATGATCTTGGCTTCTGGGGCCTCAAAGTCGATAGCTCCCCGCCGCTTCCGGTTCTTAAGCAGGATCCGGTGGAGCTCACCCATCGTCTCAAACATCGGTACTAGGTCCTTGTACTCAGCGATGGTCTTTTTATCGTGGGCCTCCAGAATCCGGTTAACCGCCTTGTAGGTCATCCGGGCGTGGGACCGCATGACACTAGGGAAGATCCGGTGGTTGACGATCTTACCATTTTCGTCAATCTCCATCTCACAACTCATGGCCAACCGTTCTTCACCCGGGTTCAGTGAGCAGATCCCGTTGGACAGGCGCTTAGGCAGCATTGGAACTACCCGGTCGGTCAGGTAAACTGAGGTCCCCCGCTTGAAGGCTTCCTTGTCCAGCGGCGTGCCCGGCTTAACGTAGTGGCTGACGTCGGCGATGTGGACCCCAAGGTGGTAGTGACCATTATCCATCTTCCAAGCGACGACGGCATCATCCAAGTCCTTGGACTCGATGGCGTCAATCGTGACCAGCGGCTGGTCGGTGATGTCTTCCCGGCCCTTCTTTTCCTCTGGCAGGACGTGCATTGGGATCTTATCGGCCTGCTCCAGCGCTTCCTTAGGGAACTCGTGCGGAACATCGTGGGCGTAGATGACTGACATGATGTCGATACCGGGTTCATCCTTGTCCCCGATAACCTCCGTAACGGCCCCGGTCATAACCTTTGGTGAATCATCATCCGGGTAGGTGGCAACGGTGGCCGTAACCACTTGGCCATCCATTGGCTTCAGGCCCTGGTCCGTAACGAAGAAGCGGTATGAATTCAACTTCTTGTCCTTCAACAGGATTTCACCGATGTAGTTGCCAACCGTCTCCTGCTTGAATTCGCCGACAACCCGCTCGTAGTTGTGCTCGATGATGGACGTAACCTGTCCTTCAGGTCCCTGGTCCGTTCCCGGCTTACCGGGACGTAAGATCTTGACTGTCACCTGGTCGCCGTTTAGGGCATGCAGAGTATGGTCGGGATTGATGTACATGTCCGGCAGATCCGGGTCGTAGTCCACAAACCCGAAGCCCTTATCGTTACCATGGAAGGTCCCCGTCAGCGGTTGTTGCTTGATTACAGCCTCAAACTCACCCTTGTCGTTCACTTGAACTTTCTTGTCCCGCTCCAATTTGGCTAGGGTCTGAACAACTGGGGTAAACTGATCGCCGTTATCCATCCCGAGATGGTAGGCGATCCGTTCGGCGGAGTAGCTCACCCCCGCATTGTCGGTTAAGTATTTAAGAATCTGATCTTCTAAATGCTGTTTATCGTTTGTTCTTGTTGTCATCTGATACCTCGAATAATTTTTGTAAATAATCTAAGACGTCCGCGAATAACTGGCGGTGGGCCGTATTGACCGTCAACAAGTGCGTGGCATCGGGATAGAAGTGGTAGTCCACCGTCGTTCCCTGCGCCCGCAACCGGTCAGCCAACTGGGCACCGGACTGGGGATCAATCATCTCATCACGACCCCCCTGGGCAATAAAGAAGGGCTGGTGAATCTGGTCCAGGTCGGCGTCCAATTGTTTAGTCATCGCTTGAATTGCCGCTAGCTGAGCTGGTAAGTGTTCCTTGATCCAAGCCATTTTATCGTCCACCGCAGCCTGCGGCGTCTGTTCTTTTCGGTAGTAATTCATTGCCAGTCGTTGGAAATACTCGGGCACGTTTGACTGTCCCCAGGTGGTGATTGGGGAGGCAAAAACGCCCCCACCGCTCAGCTGGGCATCGTTCTCTAGGGCCCGGGTAGCAAAGAGGCCACCTAGGGAGAGCCCGAAGATGGCGAGCTGGTCATGACCACTATCCCGCAAACGGCGAATTGCTAATTGGGTGTCTTCCCACCAGGCATCCGGATCACCGTCTCTAAGGATCCGACATGGGTCACCACCATGCCCCGTAAATACTGGTGCGTAGACGGTATAACCGTGTTTCTGAAGGGTACGGCCCAGCATCCGGACATCGTTACTGTTGCCCGAGTAGGCGTGCAGCAAGATTACCGCTGGGCGCCCCCCGTTAAAGTAAAATGGCTCACCCGTATATGTTTTCATCACTACCATCCTTTTCCAATAAAAAGAAAGCCCCCTGAATCGCTGCAGGGGGCACACTACCAATGTCTAATGTGATGATACGTAAACCAGTGCTAATGCCAGGATAAAGAAGAGTGCCCCACAGATTGTCGTGACAATTTGCATGACCGCTTCAAAACCACGGGCCTTCCGCCGGGAGAAGAGGTCCCCCGCACCACCGGTCAGTGCTGACATTGCGTCGTTATCGTTCTTTGCTGGTTGCATCATTACGCATGCGATTAGAACCACGCAATCGATTAAAAATAAAGTCATTAATGTGTTATACAAGGATTTTTCCTCCTAATATTTTACCCACTATATCTTTATTATCATACCATAAGCCCCGCCTGAATGCTATACGTTCGCATAGTGGGCCGCGCTCATTATCCGCCGGTAACAGTGATTGGTCTTCGTGAAGTTAGCCCGGATCAACAGGGTATCACCAGCCTGAATAACGGTCTTACCATTGGGGATGATCTTATCCTCGCCCCGGTAAATCAGGGTCACAATCGTATCGGCCGGCCACGGGTAGTCCTTTACCTGGCACCCGTCCAACCGGGAACCCGCGTAGACGGTCACCGGCATCGTAACGTTCTGGTCTGGCTTCTGGGGGTGCTTGCCAATAAAGGCATTGAACATTGCTGTGTAAACTGGTTCCCCATGCAGGGCATTGACGACCAGGTAGGCCACCACCGCCACCGTCGCCAGGGGCATCAGGTGCGTTAGAGAACCAACCATCTCGGTGATCAGCAGGATGGCAGTGAACGGCGCCTTACTGATGCAGGCAAAGTAACCCGCCATCGCATAGATGATGAAGTTCGGCAGGTACGCCGCTGGCAATAAGCCCAGCTGGTTCATCACGGCGCAGTAGAGAGCCCCCAGGACTGCCCCTAACGTCAGAATTGGCAGGAAGATCCCCCCGGGTAGCTGGGAACCATAACTGATCATTGAGAACACAAAGCGGAGCACAAACAGGCCGAAGAAGAGGCCAATGGAGACCGGCATTAGACGAAGGGTCCCGATCAATTGGTTCCCCCCACCCAGGGTCTGAGGCCAGAACCAGGCAATGGGAATTACCAACAGAAACGGCACCACTGGGTAGGCAAGCGGTGGTAACCACTTTAACTTAGCACTCCAACCATTGAGGTGCAGGATCACAATTTGATACAGTCGTCCCAATAGCCCCAGCATGAGGCCCAACACAATCAGGTGCCAGTAAAACTTCGTTGGTAGCATCCGGTCATAGGGAACGTCCAGGACGGGCCGCAAGCCGAAGAAGACCATTGAGACCATGTTGGAACAGAGCGAACTGACGAAGGTCGCCAGCCAGATCACCGGCGAGAAGTTGTGGTAGACCTCCTCGAGGATAAAGATGGTACTGGCGATGGGCGCGTTAAAGGCCGCGGCTAGACCGGCAGCCGCTNNAGCCGCTCCACTGGCGATCCCAACTTGGCGGTCCAGCTGGTTGGAATGGAGACTTTCGGCCACCCCCTGACCAACCGTGGCCCCCAGCTGAATCGACGGTCCTTCCCGACCAAGGTAGAGCCCGGAACCAATTGCCAGGATCCCACCGACAAACTTCCGCCAGAGGACCGGCCACCACTCCTCATCGAACTGGCTGGTGAGCTGTCCCTCGACCTGGGGAATCCCTGACCCCTTGATGTTGGGGTTGCGCTGCGCCATCCAGCCGAGGAGGAGTGCCAGGATCACTGAACCAACGGCCCACGGGATCAGCCAGAGGGGATGTGTATGAAAGTATTGAAAGCTCTTGCCGACCAGGATCAGGGCGTGCTGGATAGCCAGGCGAAAGAGGCTTACCACGACCCCCGTCAGAAGACCGATCAGAATGGCCCGCACGAGTTGCTTGGTTTGACTGTCACGCTGAATATCTTTCATAAAATTCCTCCTAGTTTTGAAATCACCATCCCATTCTACACTAAAATCGCCGACCCTGCTAAAAGCTGGATCGGCGATTCCTAAATTTCAATATTATTTATTGCTTACTGCTTCCCGGTGGCGGAACAGGTATACCAGGGTCGCCACAATCAGCACGGCGGCACCGACAATCACTGAGATCCGGGTATCGGGATTAATGAACATGAAGATCACAATCACGATCAACATGATAAAGGCAAAGTAGTTTGAGAATGGATACAGCGGTAACTTGAATGGGTGGTCAGCCATCACGTCCGGATTGTTATGCCGGAAACGCAGTTCAGCCAACAGGATGACAAACCACGGAATCATCCCCGGCAGAACGGATGAACTGAAGACAACCACGAACATGTCCGCCGTTGACTTACTGTAGATCGATGAGATCATGTCGATGATGAACCCGATCAGAATCCCACCAGAGATCCCCAGGATGGCTGCATCCGGAACGATCCGCTTGGAGAGCCGGCCGAAGATCTTCGGGGCATCCCCCTCGTGAGCCAGCTTGAAGAGCATCCGACTGGAACTGTAGATCCCGGAGTTAGCCCCGGACAGGGCCGCCGTCAGTACCACGAAGTTGATGATCGAGGCTGCCGCCGTAATCCCTACCTTAGCGAAGGTGGAAACGAACGGGGAACCCACACTCGAAAGCTTGTTCCATGGGTAGATCGTCACGATGACGAAGATCGCCCCGACGTAGAAGATCAGGATTCTGAAGAGCACCGACTTAACGGACTTAACAATTGCCTCCTGCGGGTTAGCAACCTCACCGGCAGAAATCCCCAGCAGTTCAATCCCCTCGTATGAACCAACGATGATCGACATGGAGAAGAAGAAGCCGCTGACGCCCCCGGTAAAGAAGCCGCCGTGAGCCCAGAGATTGCTGAAGCCGGTAGGGTGGCCGCCATTACCGAAGCCGAAGAAGATCACCATGAAACCGAGCAGGATCATGAAGATGATCGTGACGACCTTGATCATCGCAAACCAGAATTC
>DBOT01000121.1:176-410 GCA_002299975.1 Lactobacillaceae bacterium UBA639 | reverse complement strand
CAGGTTGGCCAGGACCAGGAAGACGATGATCACGATTCCGGCAATCCAGGTGTGCATGTGCGGCCACCAGTACTTAAGATACTCCGTCGCCGCGACCACTTCCGACATCCCAACCACAATGTATTCGAAGACGTTAGCCCACTTGGCCAGGTAACCGGCTAGGGGATGGACATACTCGGTGGCGTAGTCCGCAAACGAACCCGTTCCGGGGTTGATGTAGATCATCTCGCCCAG
>DBOT01000121.1:0-152 GCA_002299975.1 Lactobacillaceae bacterium UBA639 | reverse complement strand
GCCCGCATTACGATGTAGAGGATCAAGCCGACAAAGGCATACGCCAACATGACGGATGGTCCGGTCCACTTAATTGTTGAGGTCGCCCCCATGAACAGGCCGACCCCAATGGCCCCACCAAGCGAAATCATCTCCATCTGCCCCGCCGTCAT
>DBOT01000097.1:12168-19373 GCA_002299975.1 Lactobacillaceae bacterium UBA639 | reverse complement strand
TGAACAGGCGTATCGGCCAGAATAGCCGCCGGAATCAAAGCCACGGTACTGTTCTTGGCTCCGCCGATGGTTACTTCGCCCGAAAGTCGGTTTCCTCCTTGAATGATCATTTTTTTCATGATTGTCTTTTCCTCGCTTACAAAATTGATAATTGTTTTCTAAGTTGAATCTTTCTTTATTTTTAAAACAGTCAGCTTTAATGATAATTAATAAACCGCTAAATTACAACCTTTTCAAACAATCTTCATAACTTACGNNTATAATTTCCCGGGGAATGATCAGGGGCTGCGGTCAGTCAGCGATTGACCACAACCCCTGATTTGAGTCCGTAAAAGACAGCCCGATTATGCCTGATGATTTTCAACAGCCGCCTTGATGAATGCCTTGAAGAGGCCTTCTGGGTGNNTAATTATTTTTGATTTTCGGCAGCCGCCTTAACGAAGGCAGCAAACAGACCTTCTGGACGGTTTGGCCGTGACAGAAATTCTGGGTGGTACTGAGCTGCAACGAAGAATTTGTTCTTTGGCAGTTCTACGACTTCAACCAGATTACGATCTGGATTGACACCAGAAATAACCAAACCGGCTTGTTCCATAGCTTCACGATATTCATTGTTGAATTCGTAACGGTGACGGTGACGTTCACTGATCATAGACTGATTGTCGTATGCCGCAGCGGCAACCGTCCCCGCCTTCAGCTTGCATGGGTAAGCCCCTAAGCGTTGCGTACCACCCATATTCTCAACATCTTCCTGGTCAGCCATCAGGTCGATGATGTTGTGCTTAGTGTTTGGATCAAACTCGGTGGAGTTAGCATCCTTGTAGCCCAGCACGTCCCGCGCAAATTCGATGCAGGCCGTTTGCATCCCCAGGCAAATTCCCAGGTATGGAACGTCATTTTCACGGGCGTACTTAATGGCGGTGATCATTCCTTCAACACCCCGGTTACCGAAACCACCAGGAACCAGGATCCCGTCGTAGTCCTTCAGGGTATCAGCCACGTTGTCCTCATTGATGTGTTCAGCGTTGAAGTGGTCGATCTTAACCTTGGCATCAACTGGGTAACCAGCGTGCCGCAGCGCCTCGTTAACGGAGATGTAGGCATCCTGGAGGTCAGTGTACTTACCAACCATGGCGATCTTGATCGTCTTTGTCAGGCCGTTTTCGATGTGGTCAACCATGTTAGTCCAGTCCCGCATATCAGCAACTGGAACGTCCAGGCCGAAGTGATCAACAACCAGTTGGTCCATCCCCTGCTTTTGCAAGTTCAACGGAATCTCGTAAAGGGTGTTAACATCCAATGATTCGATAACCGCCTTTGGATCAACGTCACAGAAGAGGGCAATCTTCTTGCGCATTTCATCCGTGATTGGCTTCTCGGTCCGAACTACCAGGATGTTTGGTTGGATCCCCAGGCCCCGCAGTTCACGAACACTGTGTTGGGTTGGCTTGGTCTTCATCTCACCAGCGGCCCGCAGGTAAGGAACCAAAGTCGTGTGGATGTATAAGACGTTGTCAGCACCGACTTCTTCCTTCATCTGCCGAATAGCTTCCATGAATGGTTGGGATTCGATGTCCCCAACGGTCCCACCGATTTCGGTAATAACGACTTCCGCGTCCTTACTCTCACCAGCCCGCTTGATCTTGTCCTTGATAGCGTTGGTGATGTGTGGAATCACCTGAACAGTCCGGCCCAGGTAGTCACCCCGCCGTTCCTTCTTCAATACTTCGGAGTAGATCTTCCCCGTGGTGACGTTAGAATACTTGTTCAGGTCATTGTCGATGAACCGCTCGTAGTGACCAAGGTCCAGGTCAGTTTCCGTCCCATCGTCAGTAACGAAGACTTCACCGTGTTGGTATGGGCTCATCGTCCCCGGGTCAACGTTAATGTATGGGTCAAACTTCTGAATGGCCACTTTTAAGCCCCGGTTTTTCAATAAACGGCCAAGGGATGCAGCAACAATCCCTTTTCCTAGTGATGAAACAACCCCACCGGTTACAAAAATGTATTTCGTCATTGCGTTTTCTACTCCTTAATTAAAATATTTGCGTGGGCTCAATAAATAAAAAGCTCCCTATTTCAGCTGAAACAGGGAGCTTTACTATTTACGAACGATTGGCCTGTAATACAGGCGCCCAAGAAAGATAATACAAGGTCCGCGATAAATAGTCAAGCGATCACCGCTAGATTTTATTCATCGTCCTCGTCATCGTCTTCTTCGTCATCCAGTTCGGACAATTGACCTTCGATACCATCGTCAAGGTCATCATCGTCGTCACTGTAGTCATCGTTGTCGGCGTCGTAATCGTCGTCATCGTTGTTGTCATCGTCAGTGTCATCGAGATCCTCGTCTTCAGGATCATCGTTGTCGTAGTCGATCACATCGTCATCATCATCGGAGTCTGCCAAGAAAGCGTTAACCTTACGGCGCTTCTTCTTTGGCCGGTCCTCGTCATCCTCGTTTTCACCAACCGTGGCTTCATCGATGGATTCGTATGGGTACCATGCCCGCAGACCCCAGGTATTGTCACCAAGGGAAATAAAACTGCCGTCAATGTTCAAATCAGTATAGAATTGGGCGAGTCGTTCACGAATTTCCTCATCACTCTTACCCAAGTATTGCTGAACCTCGTTGGTTAAGTCAACAAACGCCATTGCCTCGCCGTGATCAGCCAAAATAGCGTGTGCTACTTCAATCATTGAAAGCTCTGATTTGTCTTGGCCGTCAAAAACCTTTAAATCCAAATTGGTGCACATCCCTTCAAAAAGTCTAAACTACATCTTACAATACTAGGCCACAAAATGCAATTCAATTTGGTAACTTCCAATTTCCTGGCCGCCACCCTGAAGCCGGTAGCGCAAAGACAATTGTCCTGCTGGAGTTTCTGGATCCAGGTTCTTATCCAACTGACTCGTAACGACCTGCAACTGCATCACTCCATATTCCGTCCGGTAGCGGGTGATCGTCGGTTGTTCCTGGTCAAAGACGAGCCAGGTTTCCGTGGCCCCCTGCCGGTGAATATGAACTTCCTCATCATCGAGGCGGAACTGCACTGGCGTGGCCTGCCCATTTTGGTGCTCCAGGTAGCGCAGGTAGTACTTATCATTCAGGACGATAAATTCGCCATCCTCTTCAAATTGAAACGTCTCCTGCTGGCCATCCTGTTCCATGGTTGTCTTCAGACTAACCTTTACTGGTACCTTTTTCTTAATAACAATCCCTTCTTCCCTGAATACTAATATTTACCCATCATGTTTAGTATAATAGACTGTACATAATATTAAAGAAAAGAAGTTAGCCTATGCAAAATTTTACCCAACAACACGTTGAATACTTCGATCAACCATTACTACCGGCCAATAACCTGACCTCGTTTGCTTACACCAACGCTCTTTTGCGGTCAAGCGAACAGTTCACGGCCCCCTTACTCCACTTCTGGACGCTCCAGGATTCCGTTATTCTTGGGCTCAAGGACCAGCGACTTCCTCACCTTAAGGACGCTCTCACCTTCCTCCATGACCGTCAGCAACACTACTTCATGCGGAACTCCGGTGGACTAGCCGTTGTTAGCGACAGTGGGGTCCTCAATTTCTCCCTCTTCTTCCCTTGGCACCTGGAAGACCGGCAATTAACCATTGACGAGGCCTACCAGCGGATGGAAGAGGTCGTCGCCAAAGCCTTTCCGGAACTGACCATCGAGACCGGCGAGATCACCCACTCCTACTGCCCCGGTAGCTTTGACCTGAGTGTCAATAAGCAAAAGATCGGGGGAATCTCACAACGCCGTAACGCTGCCGGGGTCGTTGTCATGCTCTACCTGAGTGTCTGTGATGATCAAATGGCGCGCGGTGAACTCATCCGCGATTTCTACACCCGGGGACTCCAGGATGTCGACAATAAGTGGCACTTCCCTGACATCTGGCCAACCGCAATGACGACGTTGGCCGACCTCCTGCACCAGCCACTCACCGTTGAGCAGACTAAGCAGCGGCTCTTAAATGTCTTCCCAGACCACGGGCAGGATGATTTCCACCAACTTACCTGGTCCGGCTCATTCATCAAGCTGGCCAATGATGAGTTGACGGCCATGAAGCGCCTACAGGAACGACTGGATAAGGAGTGATCCACGTGGAACAATTTGAACGCTTCAACGAAGAGAAGCTTCCCAGAGAGAAGGTCTTCCGGGACCCCATCCACGGGCAGATCATCGTCGATAACCAGATCATCATGGACCTCATCAACACGCCGGAGTTCCAACGTTTGCGCCGCGTCAAGCAGCTGGGAACCTCCTCGTTCACCTTCCATGGTGCCGAGCATTCCCGCTTTGGTCACTGTCTCGGGGTCTATGAGATTACCCGGCAGATGTGCAATAATTTCCAGCGCAACTACCCGAGCAAACACCCCGGTGACGGTCTTTGGGATGACCACCAGCGGCCCGTAGCCCTCTGTGCAGCCCTGTTGCACGACCTCGGCCATGGCCCCTATTCACACACCTTTGAACACATCTTCCACACCAACCACGAGCAGATTACCCGGCAGCTAATCACCAGTCCCGAGACCAACATCAACAAGATCCTTCGCCGGGTCGCCCCTGACTTCCCCCACCAGGTAGCCAGCGTGATTGACCACACCTACCCGAACCAGCAGGTTGTCCAGATGATCTCCAGCCAGGTCGACGCTGACCGAATGGACTACCTCCAGCGTGACTCCTATTACACGGGAACCAACTACGGTAAGTTTGACCTCGACCGGGTCCTGCACGTCATGCGGCCGGTCAAGGATGGAATTGCCTTTGAGATCTCAGGAATGCATGCCGTCGAAGACTACATCATCAGCCGGCTGCAGATGTATCTTCAGGTTTACTTCCACCCCGTTTCCCGAGCAATGGAAGTCATCCTTGACCACCTGCTGATGCGGGCCAAGCACATCTATGAACACCCCAACGAGTTCGAGCCCAGCTTCACTCCATACATGCTGATGCCGTTTTTCAACAAGCATTTCACCCTCGATGACTACCTGGCACTCGACGACGGGGTCCTGACCACCTACTTCAACCACTGGACTCACTCCAGCGATGATATCCTAAATGACCTCGCCAACCGCTTTCTCAACCGGCGGCCGTTCAAGTCGGCCATCTACGACCAACAGACAGCTGACCTATTGCCCACCCTGCGTAACCTGATCAGGACCGCTGGCTTTGACGAACGCTACTACACGGCCGTCAACGATAGTTTCAAGCTCCCTTATGATACATATAACCCGAAGGCCTCCAAACCGCAGACCCAGATCGAGCTGGTCCAACCCAACGGTGAGTTCATCGAGCTTTCCCAGGTCAGCACCCTCGTTGCTAGCGTCTCGGGCCGGGAAGCCGGCGACCAGCGCTTCTTCTTCCCTAAGGAGATGCTCCAGAGTCAGCAAAACATTGAAGTCTTTGAGCCCATCTACGAGAAGTTTCAGAGTTACATTCAAAATAACCACATCATCAATCCCAAGGAGGAACAATAAACAATGGCAATCAAATTAGTTGCAATCGATATCGACGGTACCCTGATCAATGACCAACGTCAAATCACCCCGAAGACGGTGGCCGCCCTCAAGAAGGCCACGGCGGCGGGCGTCAAGGTCGTCCTCTGTACTGGACGACCGATGACCGGGGTCACGGCCTACCTCAAGGAACTGGGCATCGCCGATCAAGACGACGAGTACGTGGTCAGCTTCAACGGTGGTTTGGCCCAATCAACCAGTGGCAATGTCATCGTCAACCACAGTATCTCCTTTGATGACTACGCCGACTGGGAAAACTTCTGCCTCAAGCAGGGGGTCCACTCCCAGATTGAAACCCGTGACTACATCTACACCACCAACCAGGACCTCAGTAAGTACACCATTTACGAGTCTGGGCTGGTCGACATGCCAGTCCACTACCGCTCGATGGATGAGATGGCCCGGGAACGCGACCAGTACATCGTCGCTAAGGCCATGATGGTGGATGAGAAGGACAAGATCGACACGGCATTGGCCCACCTCCCACAGGACCTGCGCGACCGTTTCTCAATCGTCCGTAGTGAGGACTTCTACCTGGAATTCATGCATCCAAGTGCCAGCAAGGGGCAGACATTGAAAACCCTCAGCGAGCAGCTGGACATCAAGCAAGATGAGGTCATGGCCCTCGGTAATGCCCAAAATGACAACTCAATGATTGAGTTTGCCGGGATTGGCGTGGCCATGGGTAACTCGATCCCTGAAACCCTGAAAATCGCTGACGTTACCGTAGCAGATAACAATCACGACGGGGTCGCCGAGGCGGTTGATAAGTACGTCTTTAATGTAAAATAACCACATTGTTAAGAACAACAAAATCGGCAACCACAGAAATCGATATCCGTGGTTGCCGATTATTATTTTAGAGTCATTCAAATCGCTGGGGGACGGTCGGGTATTCCCGCATCAAGTACGGTAGGTCATGGCTAACCACTGCTCCTGAGTGCAGGTCATGAAAATCATAACGAAGGTTAGCAAGATCGATGACCGCCTGGTAGTGAGTATAGTTATGGGCATGGGCCGGTGAATTGGGAACCGTCACACTCTGCAGGAAGGTCCGCAGTGCTGCTACGTTTCGTGGTGTCTTTTCCCACCGATAGATGGCTGCCTTAATAAACCGCTGCACTGAATTACCACCCGTGGGGAACGGCTTGCTCGTATTTGCGGCCGCAGCCATTAACTGGCTAACGCTTGCAGTAGTGGGTTGCCCCAGGTAAGCTGCTAATTTCTCCAGCTGCTCATCCAGGGATGGGGTATTGGTGAAGACGGCTAGCGGATTGGCCCGGACGCGGAGATGATCACCCAGCGGCTCAATCACGTAGGTTCCAGTCTTATCCATCACTAACCAGTGAAATGGGTAACGCTGGTGGTCGTACCACCGCGCATCGATCACCGTCACCCGGTCAAGGTCGGCTGCCAGTTCACTAACCGTCGCGTGGTTTCCTAACGCCCACATAATAAAGTCCTGTGGGGTCAAGCCATGCGTTCCTGGCTGAACTGTCGTCGGGTAGTCGGCTTCAACCGGGAAAAAGAGCTCCGCCATGGCCATTCCGGCGTCATTAATACCATCCCCCACTAGGTAGTGGTCATCAACCACCCGCATGCCGCCAAGCAGGGCCCGCTGGTTACAATACGTGGTCGGCATATTAGCGGCCCGCCACCG
>DBOT01000097.1:2772-12144 GCA_002299975.1 Lactobacillaceae bacterium UBA639 | reverse complement strand
TGCCACCGATAGCCTTGTGGTAGGTAGGTTAGGTGCCAGGGCGTCCGGGGTGGAAAGTCCATCGTCCGCCCTAGCAGGTGCTCTTGGTCAATCGTCATCACAGTACACATAGCATTACCCCCACATACAAAAAGGATCCGGTACACAACAATACCGGATCCCTTTCTTGTTCGTTGAACTTATTATTGCAATTTGGTAACCGCACCAGTCTGGCTGTTGTATTGGTAAATGCCAATCATGCTGGCAACCGTGTTGTCTTGGTTGTTTTGCCGAACTTCAAACCGGTAAACACTACCGTTCTTTGCCGTTGGAATAATCTCATATCCCTTGCTACCAGCAAAGCCCATCTTATTAGCAAACTGGGTAACTATCTGGTCACTTGTCTGGCTATCAACATTAGCATTAGCCGCTGTAGTGCTACTGCTCTGGCTGCTGCCATTCTTAGCAACCGCTGAGCTTGTACTGCTGTTCCGGCTAACGTTAGTGGTTGAGCTGTTACTACTACTGTAACTGTTCTTCTTAGCACTCGTGATCTTGTTCTGAAGACTTGCATATGCGTCCCGCATTGCCGGACTAGTGGACTTCAGATTCTTCAGGTTGCTGACTGCCTGGTCATAATTACCATTGTCATAGGCAGACTTGGCACTGATGTAGTTTTGTAAGTCAGTACTCAGCTTATCAGCCTGACCAGAACGGTTATTAACCGCATTCAGCTTATCATAAGCACCTTGGTAATCATGGTTGCGGATCATGCGGTTAGCAGAATGGTATGCCTTGGTCGATTCATTTTCTGAGGAACGAACCTTAGAAGACGAACTACTCGACGAGCTGGTCGTGCTCTGTTGACCACAAGCCGCCAACAAAACGGAAACCGTCAGTGCGGCGGTCCCTACAATCGTCTTTTTTATTATTTTGTTCATAATTAGTTCTCTCCTAATCTACCAGATCTAGATAAATTCTACTCACTTATATTATATCATGAATAGCCAATTTGAAAAACGACGTAACCACTAATCCGCGATTACGTCGTTAATTACCTTACTTTTCTAATTCTGCACTCTGGAAAACCCGCTTAAAGAGAGGGCTGACTGGCCGGTTTTCGTTGATCCGCTTGATCGCATCAGCAATCAGTGGGGCAACGGAAACCTGCTTGATCTTCTTGATCTGCTTTTCGGCTGGTAACTTGATAGAGTCCGTCACAACCACTTCCTTGATTGGTGACTTATCCAGTCGTTCAATGGCCGGACCGGAAAGAACCGCGTGGGTACATGAAGCGTAGACTTCCTTGGCCCCAGCGTCAATCAACGCTTGGGCACCAAGGGTGATGGTCCCGGCAGTATCGATCATGTCATCGATCATGATGCACTTCTTCCCCTTAACGTTCCCAATGATGTTCATGATCTGGGCAACGTTAGCACGAGGACGACGCTTATCGATGATGGCAATTGGTGACTTCAAGAATTCAGCCAGTGCCCGGGCCCGGGTCACCCCACCGTGGTCAGGTGAGATCACCACGGCATCGTCAGCGACCCCTTCACGAATGAAGTATTCTGCCAACAGGGGTGCCCCCATCAGGTGGTCAACTGGGATGTCAAAGAAGCCCTGAATCTGAGCTGCGTGCAGGTCAAGGGCGATGACCCGGTCGACCCCAGAGTTTTGGAGCATATTAGCAACCAGCTTAGCCGTAATTGGTTCCCGGCTCCGTGCCTTCCGATCCTGCCGTGCGTAACCATAGTATGGCATAACCACGTTAATAGTCTTAGCACTGGCCCGCCGCAGGGCATCCACCATGATCAATAGTTCCATCAGGTTGTCATTGACTGGTGCAGAAGTGGACTGGATGACATAGACGTTGTCACCCCGCACACTCTCTTCGATGTTGATCTGAATTTCACCATCGCTAAACCGGTCAACGGATAACTTCCCCAGTTCGACGCCGACGTGTTCTGCGATCTTCTCAGCCAACGGGCGGTTAGAATTTAACGCAAAGATTTTTAAATTAGAGTCAGAATAATGCTGTGTCATTAGATCCTCCGCAATTTATAAAATAGCTACTGACGTACGGTTAGCTCATTAATAAAGATATATTCTATCCTTTTCTATCATATAGAGCCGCCTGTTAAAAAGCAAGCAAAACTGAAATTACCACGGTAGCTTCTTGGCGTAATCCTTCTTGTTGACCTGCCGTGCCCGAGCAATCGCCATGTCGTATTGTTCAACACTGTCAGTGATCGTGGAACCAGCCGCAATGAAGGCATCCTTGGCGATGTTAACTGGCGCAACCAGGTTACTATTGCTGCCGATGAAGGCGTGGTCGCCGACGTTGGTGTGGTGCTTGTTGGTCCCGTCGTAGTTGACAAAGACAACCCCACAGCCGACGTTGATGTTCTTACCCAGGGTCGCGTTACCGATGTAGGTCAGGTGACCAACCTTGGTGCCTTCGCCAATGTAGGCCTTCTTGACTTCACAGAAGTTACCGATGTGGACATTTTCACCGATCTCGGCTTCTGGACGCAGGTGACTGTTTGGACCAATGTCACTACCGTTGTGCATCTCAGCACTTTCCAGAGTCGAAGAGGTAATCTTAACCCCATCGTGAATCGTGGAGTCAATGATCCGGGAACCCGCACTGATGTAGCAGTCGTTACCGATGACCGTCTTTCCCTTGAGGACCACGTTGCCTTCCAGAACCGTATCCCGGCCTAAGGTAACATCGGCATCGATGTAGGTAGTGTCAGGATCAATCATTGAGACCCCTTCTTGCATCCAGTGCTTGTTGATCCGGTCACGCATTACCTTGTTAGCCCGGGCGAGGGCAACCCGGTCATTAACCCCCATGGACTCGTCAAAGTCATCCATCTTGTAGGCCGTCACAATTTCGTTTTCGCTCTTCAGAATACCAATAACATCGGTCAGGTAGTATTCACCCTGGGCGTTATCGTTATTAATCTTGTTCAAGGCAGCGAAGAGCTTCTTGTTATCGAAGCAGTAAACCCCGGTGTTGATTTCCTTGATTGCCTGTTCTTGAACGTTGGCGTCCTTTTGTTCGACGATCCGTTCCACAATGCCGATATCGTTGCGGACAATCCGACCATAGCCAGTTGGGTCTGGGGCAACGGAAGTCAGGATCGTAGCAGCAGCATGACGTTGTTCATGGTACTGGAAGAGCTTCTCAAAGGTTTCCGCCCGGAACAGTGGAGTGTCCCCACTGACAATGATGGTCTCACCATCAATGTCACCCAGGATGTCCTTGGTCTGCATAACCGCGTGACCAGTCCCCAGTTGTTGCTTCTGCAGGACATAGCGGGTCCGGTGACCGAGGCTCTCTTCGACGGTCTTAGCACCGAAGCCAACCACCGTGATGATGTTTTCGATGTGAGCCTTCTCAAGTTGCGTCAAGACATGGTCCACCATGGTCTTACCACATACCTGGTGGAGGACCTTGTAGAGCTTGGAGCGCATCCGCGTCCCCTTACCAGCTGCCAAAATAATTGCGTTACGTTTTGCCATCGTTAATCTTTTCTCCATTCCTAATCAAATACAGTTGTCATGAAGTTACCGGGACGGGCCGTGATCGATTTTGTCTCGCCATCTTCAGCATCTACTTTAATTAATGAGGTGCAATTGTCAACCAGTCGCTTACCATTTGTGGCGTTACCCTCAGCCAGGACGGTCATGCCGACCAGGTGAGCGTCAAACTCCTTGATCAGTGAGTGCATCCCGTTGAGCGTGCCCCCACCCTTCATGAAGTCATCAACTACGACCACATTGGCTCCTGCCGACAGGGTCCGCCGGGAGAGCTCCATCTTCTTGATCCGTTGAACTGAACCAGAGACGTAGTTAACACTGACCGTTGGCCCCTCCGTGATGTGGGAGCTGTTGCGGACAATCACAAATGGCTTGTTCATGTACATAGCCACACTCTGGGCAATCGGAATCCCCTTGGTCTCGACCGTCATGATCACGTCAACGTCCTTATCAACGTACTGGGTAGCGATCAGGCGGCCCACTTGCCGGAGGATATCCGGCCGGCCGATCAGGTCAGACAGGTAAACATATCCCCCTGGCAGGAGGCGTGAGTCATCGTTGACTTCCGCAACCAGGTTGTCAATCGCCTTTTGGGCATTTTCCTTGGAGTAAAGCGGCGTCAATACTGCACCACCACTGGCACCGGGGATGGTCTCAAGACGGCCTTCTCCCCAGGTATGGAAGGTGTGCTTAACGATGCTTAGATCTTCGCTGATTGAGGACTTTGCAGATCCAAAGCGTTCGCTGAAGAACTTCAGGGATACCAAGGTGCGAGGGTGTTCCATCAGGTAACGAGTCATATCTACCAATCGGTTACTTCGACGTACTTTCATCATTCTTCTCTGCCTTTCAAAAAGTATTAATTCCAGTTAATTTTAACATAAAATGTTCGGGTTTAGCTGAACTATTTTTAAAAACCTGAACTAGCATTAAATATGCCAGATTTAGTACAAAAAAGGTCGGCGAACGAATTCGCCGACCTCTTATCTTAGTTAATTAGCTTCAACAAAGTAGTTCTGATAAACCAGGGCCACCACGTAGATGATGACCTCAATCACGGCAATAAAGAAGCTGACCGGCCAGTTGGTTAGGTAGCCCAACAAAAGGCCCAGCCAAGTGCCCAGCAGGGAGAAGAGGATTGCCAGAACAATCATCTTGCAGACCCCGTGGGTGAAGTACTTAGCGCTGGCGGCCGGCAAGGTCAGGAGGATAAAGATCAAAAGCGACCCCACGATCTGAGCGGCCACACTGACACTCAGGGCCAGGAGGAGCAGGAAGATCACCGAAATCAGGGTTTCATTGACCCCGGTCACCCGGGCACCGATCGGGTCGAAGGAGCTGAACTTCAGCTGCCGGTAAACAGCCAGGGTAATCAGCAGGACCACAGCGGAGAGAACAATCAGCTGGTGGACTTCATTGGCACTGATCCCCACGACACTCCCGAAAAGAATGCTGGTGGCGGAACTAGCCGTCTGACTACTCAACGACAGGAAGAGAATCCCCAACCCGATGAAGAGGGCAGAAACCGCACTGATTACGGCCTCCCGCCGCGACTCCTTGATACTCATCTGGCCAACCAGGACCGAGCTGAGCATGGTAAACAGGATCATCCCGTCCAGTGCTGGCCAGCCGGCAAACACCGCAAACGAGGCCCCTGCAAAGCCAATTTCGGACAGAGTATGGGTCAAAAACGACAGCTGCCGTGCCACCACAAATACCCCGACGATTCCACTAACTACCGCGATAAAGGTACTGGCGATGAAGGCATGTCGCATGAAAGCTAATGTTAACATTCTGTCACCCCCTACTCTTCCGGTTCAGGGAGCTCATTGATGGGCCCCTCGCTATAACCATTAGGCATCATCTGCAGGTACCGGGTCCCAAAGTGGCGGGCCAGGTCCCAGTCATGAGTGATGAACATCACGCTCAGGTTTTCCTGCTGGAAGCGCGTCACTAGGTCAAGCAGCTCATACTTCATCTCGTTGTCCAAGCTGGCCGTCGACTCGTCGAGGATCAATAGCTTAGGCGAACGGAGCAGGGCTTGTGCCAGGTAAGCCCGCTGTTTCTCACCACCGGAGGCTAACCCCAGGGGACGATCGGCAATCGCCGTCAGGTCGGTCATCCGGATCATCCGGTCGACCTTAGCTCGTTCCTTTTTACTCAACCAGGGAAAGCCGCCCCTTTTGACGTTCAATGATACAAAATCCCGGATCGAGAGTGGGTACTCCTCGTCAATGTTACGAAACTGGGGAACATAACCGATCTGACTGCTAGCGGGCACATCAATCTCACCACCGTGCGGTTTGATTAAGCCGAGCAGGGCCCGGACGAGGGTGGTTTTACCAACCCCGTTTTCGCCGACGACCACCATGAAGTCCCCTTCGTTCACCGTGAAACTCAGGTCCGAGATGACCTGGTGGTTCCCATAGGCCACATTAAGATCCTCTACTGATACAACTGCCATCCTATTCTCCTTCCTGCTGAATCCGGGCCAGCTGCCGGTACTGGCTCAACATCCATTGAACATAGCTGACGCCATTTGGTTTGGTCTCGGTCACCTTCAACACCGGCACGCCATGCTTGTGGGCCAGTCGGACCATGTTATTGATGACGTGGTCGCTCGCCTGCCGGTTTTCAACAAAGAACGCGATCTGGTGATTAGTGATCGCCTGTTGCAACTCCTGAATATCCTGTGGTGACGGATCGTTGCCGTCCTCAATTGCCTTCTCAAAGTGGGCATCAATTACCCGATAACCCAGGGCATTCAATGCGTAGTCAAAGACCGGTTCACTGACCGCGACTGCCCGCTTATCACCCACGTTGGCTTTCACCCGGGCGATCTCTCGATTGAGCGGTACCAACGAACGGTGGTACTGCCGAGCACGTCGCTGATAATAGGCCCGGTGTTCGGGGTCAATCTTACTGTAACGGCTGGCCAGCGTATCTGCCAGGTGCCCCATTGTTTGCGGGTCATACCAGACGTGCTCATTGTCCCCGGAATGCTTGTGGGCCACCTGGCTGCCGACATCGACAACGGTGTAATGCCTGCTGCCCGCTGACTGGGTCAGCTTAGTCAACCAGTGGTCATAACCGAGGCCATTCTGGATTACCACGTTAGCCTGGGCCATCTTCTGCGCCTGGGAAGTGCCCGGCTGATAATCATGCGGATCAATGGAGGCATTGTTAATGAGCGCCGTCACCTGTCCATACTTACCGGCCACCTCTTGGGCGACTTCACCATAAAAGTCCAGGCTGGTAATTACCCGGATTGGTTGCCGTTCCTGGTGCATGGTACGCCACGGAACCATTGAAAGCCCCAGGATCACCAGCAGGACCACCACCAGGCCACTAACGCCCAACCAATACTTATCTCTTTTCACCCATCTGCCTCCTTCTGATTAAATAGTAATCATTACTATTTACAACATGAACTATCTTACCGAAGATTGGACTGGTGTGCAAGCCTTGCCACGAAAAAAAGGTTGGCGACCATTTTCCTTGGTCCCAACCTTTAATCTACAACAGGGTCACGACATGCACATCCCGGCAAAAGCCCCGGATACTGTTTTGAATACGGTGGGCCCGCGATTCGGTATGGCAGATGGCAAAAACGGTCGGTCCCGTCCCACTCATCTGGGCCACATCTGCGCCCAAGCTGATCATCTTATCCTTCAGCCGACGAATCTCCGGGTGACTCTGCATCGTCACCGGCTCTAAGACGTTGCCCATGTACTTGACGGCGTTTCGCCAATCCTGAGCCTTTAAGCACGCGATCAGACGTTTATTATCCAGGTGTTCCAGCTTCTCATAGTTAATCTGGCGAAGAATCTGCGGGGTGGAGACACTCGTCTGCTGCTTAGCAATCACCACCCAGTAGTGCGGATTGTCAGGGAGCAGTTCAATCTGCTCACCGTGACCAGTCACATGGGCCAACCGACTGTAGACACAGTAGGGTACGTCGGAATCGATCGTCAGGGCCACCTTAGCCAGTTCCTGCTGACTGAGGCCGAGGCGCCAGATCCGGTTTAAGGCCCGGAGTACCGCGGCCGCATCCGAGGAACCACCGCCCAGGCCAGCCGCCACGGGGATGTTTTTCTTGATCCGAATGGTTACCCCTTCCCGACAGTGAAAACGACTGCGGAGAATATGAGCCGCCTGGTAAGCCAGGTTACGCTGGTCATTGGGTAAAAAGCCACTGTCGGTGTAAACCTTGATTGTCGCGGGCCGGGAATGTGTCTCCACGGTCACGTAATCAGCCAGGTCGGCCGAGGCCATCACCATGTCCCAGCGTGGCGAGCCATCAAAGTAGCGCATGGGGGTATCCAGACTCAGGTTAAGTTTTGCGGGAGCCTTTTCTGTAACAAGCATCGCGAACACCACTCCTTCCCGGAAAAGATCTTATTTTGATTATACTAATGCCGGTAGCATGCTGGCAAGTATTAGCAAAATGCATTGATTTGACTAAAAAGTCCGCACCAAAAGACAAATTTGGTGCGGACTTAATTTTTATTCAAAAGCAAGCGAAACGTTATGGGTTAACAGGTCAGCATATGTGTATGAGACCCGTTGGAGGTCATCGCCATCACCATCCAGGTGAACAATGAAGATTGCTGGATAGGTCTTACTCAACGTACCGTGCAGCGTCTTCACCCGCTTGCGACCGGCCTGCACCTTCACTACCACCTGCTGACCAATGCGGTTGTTCAGCAGCTCCTTAATTTCAGCAATACTATTTGGCATCGTCTTCCCCCTCACTGTACTAACCAGTATACCGGATTAATGTACACAATTCAAAGAACTGTCATACAGTGTGGGACGGATTTTTACAGGAGTTCGGCTGCGTGAAGGGCGTTTGCCAGGGCAATGAACTGGTCAAGGGTCAGCCGTTCCGGCCGGATCTGCGGTGAAATACCAAGCTCATCTAGGACGGCTGCCATTTTATCCTTAGTAGCGGGCTGCTTGCCGATAACTCCCTGAAGGTTATTCCAAAGGCTCTTCCGCCGGTGGGCAAAGCAACCGCGAATGAAGCCAAAGAGCTTCTGCTTGTCAAACGGTTGAACCGCCAACTGCTGCTTACGTGGCGTCAAAACGACGATTGCTGAGTCAACGTTTGGTGACGGTACGAAGACCCGCCGGGAAACATCAAAGGCGATCTTGGCATCCATCTGATACTCAATGGCCAGCGTCAAGGCCCCGTACTGCTTGGTCCCTGGTGCCGCCGTCAAGCGCTGGGCAACTTCCTTCTGCATCATGACACAGATTGCCGCCCAATCAACCGGACTGGCCAGCAGGTTCATCAGGATCGGGCTGGTGATGTAGTACGGCAGGTTAGCGACCACCTTCACCGGCTTGGTCGGGTCAGTGAACTGCTCCTGAATCAGTGCCGGCAGGTTAGCTTCCAGGACGTCCTGATTGAGGACGGTGACGTTGTCGTAGGGTGCGAGAACCTCATCTAAGACCGGGATCAGGTCAGCATCAATTTCTAATGCCAACACCTCGCCCGCAGCCTGGGCCAGCTGCTCCGTCAATGCCCCAATCCCGGGGCCGATCTCAATGACGTTATCGTCCTTGGTGATATTAGCGGCGGTGACAATGTTGTTGAGGACATTCAGGTCCGTCAAGAAGTTCTGCCCGAAACTCTTCTTAGTATGGATCCCATACTTCTCCATGATCGCCCGGGTCCGGGTACGACTACCAATTTCTGGTGACTGACTCATCACTCTTCCTCCTGCTTAATCTTTGCCAGTGCCTGCTTGAACTGGGCAGGCGTGATTTGAAACATGTTTAACCGGTGGACCAGCTGCTTACCATTGCCGTAGCCGATTCCCAGGATGGCGCCTAGAC
>DBOT01000097.1:2464-2749 GCA_002299975.1 Lactobacillaceae bacterium UBA639 | reverse complement strand
CCGCCGATGCCGCGCCTGGGAATTTCCCGTCAGACCAGCTGCCTGCAGGTCCTGAATGGTGAAGCTAGCCGTGGGTGCGGTCGTCTGCGTATACAGGTGGGCAAGGGCGTGCTTGATGGTGGCCGGCGTGGCGTGTTCTACCCCCAAGCTACCATGGGCCTCGTCTGGTACCCCCTGGTCGCGCCGAATGAAGGCGTGCTTCACTCCCGGCACGGCCGCACTGATCATCTTCCGCAGTCTTTCCCCATTGAAGTCCGGGTCAGTGAAGACAATCAAGCCGCGGGT
>DBOT01000097.1:0-2400 GCA_002299975.1 Lactobacillaceae bacterium UBA639 | reverse complement strand
GCATCGACCGCCTTATGAATCTGTTTGGTGTCATCCTTGCCTTCAACAACGATGACTTCTTTAATCTTGCTCATCATGTCCTCCATCCTTGAGAAATAGTTGGACAGCATTGTGGTAAGTATGGTAAGCGACCCGCTCGGCATCGACACCCTTCAGCTCAGCGATCGCGTCCACCACGAACTTGGTAAAGGCGGGCTCGTTCTGCTTTCCCCGGTACGGCTTGGGGGTCAGGTACGGGGCGTCGGTCTCGACCATCATCCGGTCCAGCGGAGTTGCTATAGCTGCCGCATGAACATCGGTGGCGTTTTTGAAGCTGACGACCCCGCTGAAGGAGATCGCCATCCCCAACCCCATGAACTTTTCTGCCCATTCGGGACTCCCATTGAAGCTGTGCATCACCCCGCCAAACTCGGCAAGGTGGGCATTCTTCAGGATCGCGTACGTGTCCGCCAGCGCATCCCGGCAGTGAATTGAAACGGGCAACTGAAGGTCACGAGCCCACTGGAGCTGCTTTTCAAACAGGGCCCACTGCTGGTCATGGGGTGAGTGCTGGTCATTGAAATAATCCAGGCCAATCTCACCGACCCCCACCACAGTTGGGTCCGTCAGCTGGGCTTTCAGGTGTGCTTCCTCGGTCACATTGAAGGTCGCGAGGTCCTCCGGGTGCCAACCAACGATCGGGTGCAGATTAGGGTAACGGTGTCCCAACGCAATCGCCCGGTCATTGAGCTGGCGGTTTGAACCGACAATATTCATTTCCGTAACGCCATAATGGTCAGCCCGGGCAATGAAGGCTGGCACGTCATCGTAAAACGGCTCATCGTTCAGGTGGGTATGCGAATCGTAGACCTTCCGCCAACTTGCGTGCTTGCTCATTGTTGGCCTGCTTTATTCAACGCTCATACCTGGAACCAGGTCATCAGGGGCGATGACGACCTTAACGTCCCCGTCCTTTTCAGCGGAGAGCAGCATCCCCTGACTGATCTCACCACGCATCTTCCGTGGCTTCAGGTTAGCAACGATCAAGACGTTCTTACCAACCAGAACAGATGGGTCTGGGTACCATTGAGCGATTCCGGAAAGGATCTGCCGCCCTTCTTCAGTCCCGTCATCCATGTGGAACTTGAGCAGCTTGTCGGCCCCTTCAACGTGGTCCGCTGAGGTGATCTTGGCGACCTTCAGCTCAACCTTGTCAAAGACATCGATCCGGATGGCCTTCTTACCAGTGGTTTCTTCTTCCTTAGCCTTTTCTTGGGCCTTTTGCTTTGCTTCTTCCATTGCCTTACGACCTTTCTTCTTTTCGTTCGTTGTCATCTTACTCTTGATGAATTCGACTTCTTCCTTGACGTCGCGCCGTGGGAAGATTGGTGTCCCCTTCTTGACAACCTGGGCTTCTGCCGGGAAGTCATTGAAACTCAGGTCAGTCAGGGTAATTGGGTCCTCAGGAAGCCCCAGTTGACGGCAGATTTCCTTTGGAGCGTCTGGCATTACTGGTTGCAAGAGGGCGGCGATTACCCGCAGGCTCTTGGCCAGGTGGGTCATTACGTCAGAGAGTTCTTCCTTCTTGCTGTCGTCCTTGGCCAGTACCCATGGTTCAGTCTCGTCGATGTACTTGTTAGCCCGGGAAACCAACTTCCAGATAGCCGCCAGAGCATCGGCAAAGTGAGTCTTGTCCATCAAGTCCTTGTATTCAGCAATCACGTCGGCAGCAGTCTGCTCCAGGTCAGCATCGTATGGGGTCGTCGCGTTGTTTTCGGCAACCAGCTTACCGTCCTGGTACTTGTTGATCATGGCAACGGTCCGGTTCAAGAGGTTCCCCAGGTCGTTGGCCAGGTCATAATTAACCTTGTCGACAAAGTCTTCTGGGCTGAAGACCCCGTCGTTACCAAATGGCATTGCCCGCAACAGGTAGTAACGGGTAGCGTCAAGGCCATAGCGATCAACCAGGGTCTCAGGGTAAATCACGTTCCCCTTGGACTTGGACATCTTGCCGTCCTTCATCGTCAACCAGCCGTGGCCGATGACGTGCTTTGGCAGTGGCAGACCGAGGGCGTGGAGCATGATTGGCCAGTAGATGGTGTGGAAACGTACGATTTCTTTACCAACCATGTGCACGTCGGCTGGCCAGAACTTCTTGAAGAGGCTGTCATCATCACTGCCGTAGCCGAGGGCCGTAATATAGTTGGACAGGGCATCGATCCAGACGTAAACAACGTGCTTAGGATCGTTTGGTACCTTAACCCCCCAGTTGAAGGAGGTCCGGGTAACGGCGAGGTCTTCCAGGCCTGGCTTCAAGAAGTTGTTAACCATTTCATTCATCCGGGTGTGCGGTTCGATGAAGTCCGGATGTTCCTTATAGTAGTCCATCAACCAGTCCGCATACTTACTCATCTTGAAGAA
>DBOT01000099.1:315-6287 GCA_002299975.1 Lactobacillaceae bacterium UBA639 | reverse complement strand
CTTCATTCTATAATCCACCTATTCCAAAAATATATAAAAATTGTCTTTTTTGCCGGTCATACCTATCAGCTACAGAGTCAAAACGTTTAACTGAATTTAATGAAGAATAGTATTCTACTGCTATTTAGATATAATGGGTAATATATGAAAAATATCATTTTACTTAATATTATTTAGGAATATTTTTGCCAGGAGGATGAAGTTTATGGCAACTCTAGAGGTTAAGGATTTACATGTTTCGGTTAAGGACGAAGAAAGTAAGAAGGAAAAGGAAATCCTGAAGGGCGTTAACCTGAGCATGAAGACGGGGGAGATTCATGCGATCATGGGGCCAAACGGGACCGGTAAGTCCACCTTGTCGCAGACGATTATGGGGCAACCAAACTATCACGTTACTCAGGGGGGCATCTTGCTCAACGGGGAGAGCATTATTGATATGCCGGTTGACGAACGGGCACGCAAGGGACTCTTCCTGGCGATGCAGTATCCAGCAGAAATTCAAGGGGTTACCAATGCCGAATTCCTTCGGGCCGCAATCAATGCACGGCGGGCCGATGATGACCAGATTTCAGTAATGGACTTTATCAAGAAGCTGGATAAGAACCTGAAGCTACTGGATATGAATGAATCAATGACGGAGCGTTACTTAAACGAAGGTTTTTCCGGTGGTGAAAAGAAGCGGAACGAAATTCTGCAATTATTAATGATCGAACCGAGCTTCGCCATCCTGGATGAAATCGACTCTGGCCTTGATATCGATGCCTTGAAGGTGGTTTCCAAGGGGGTCAACTCAATGCGTGGTGACAATTTTGGTTCTCTGATCATCACCCACTATCAACGGCTGCTGAACTACATCGTTCCTGATACTGTTCACGTCATGATGGACGGCCGGATCGTTAAGACCGGGGGCCCTGACCTGGCCAAGAAGCTAGAAGATGAAGGGTATGCTGGTCTGCGTGATGAATTAGGGCTGGACATTAAGCTTGTCGATGACGAAGACTAGGAGGCCCGGCGATGACAGAATTGAAAGCAGAACAGCAGCTAGTTACTGCTAGTGAAGAGAATAATGAGCCGCAGAGCCTGCTGGACCGGCGACTGGAGGCTTATAAGCTGATGGACAAGTTGCAATTACCAAAAATGCAGCGGTTTAAGTTCCACGACTGGCCATTGATCAAGGATCAGCCCCTGACGTGGGTGGCATCGGATCCCCAGACAATTACTGAAGACGAAGCCGATGATGAAGTAATTAAAATTGTCCAATTCGGTCAGTCAACTGTCCGGATCGCCCTGCCAAAGAAGCTACAGGATGCCGGCGTGATCTTAACGGATATTTTCACCGCCGCCCGCGAACACGAAGAGCTGTTCAACAAGTTCTTCATGACGGCTATTAAGCCAGAGGAGAACTTGTTGACCGCCTACCACCTAGCCTACCTTAACGCCGGGCTGTTCCTCTACATTCCACGAAATGTTCAGATTGAAAAGCCAATCGAGGCCGAACTGATTCAGGATAATACCCAGCATGAACCGCTGGTCTCCCATATCTTGGTGGTTGCCGACCAGGGAAGCAAGATCAAGTTTATCCAGCACCTGACAACTGTGGGGGAAAATGAAGAACCCGCTAACATGATGATCGAACTGATTGCCCGGGACAATAGTGAGATCGACTTCTCATCATTGGATGAATTAGGTTCACATACGCACACCTACTTTAAACGGCGGGCAGATATTGGTCGCGATGCCCATGTTGAGTGGGCGGTTGGCCTGATGAACGATGGTAATACCGTTGGTGACATGGACTCCGAACTGCTCGGTGAAGGCGGCTATGCTAACTCCAAGATGATCGCCATCACGACGCGGCAACAAGAGGTCGGCATTAACAACCGGGTTACTAACCACGGCAAGCACACGACCGGGTTGATCAACCAGCGGGGAGTCATTTTAGAGAGCTCGGAACTGATCTTTAACGGGATCGGTCAGATCATCCATGGTGCCCATGGCTCGAAGGCGGACCAGCAAAACCGGGTTCTGATCATGTCTGACCAGGCTCGCGGGGATGCCAACCCAATTTTGCTGATTGATGAAAATGATGTGGAGGCTGGTCACGCAGCTAGTGTCGGTCCGGTGGATCCTCACCAGATGTACTACCTGATGAGTCGGGGTATTCCGCGTAAGCAAGCAGAACGGATGGTTATCCGGGGTTTCTTAGGAGCAGTCCTGAGTGCCATTCCGTCTAAGGATGACCGCAATAAACTGGTGACGATTCTAGAAAGGAAACTGACAGATGGCCAACAATATCAATAATGTGGTAAAGGACTTTCCTATCCTTAAGCAGCGGGTCAACGATGAACGACTAGCGTACCTGGACAATGCCGCTACGGTGCAGCGCCCCAAGCAAGTGGTCGCGGCGCTAACTAAATTCTACGAAACGGACAATGCCAACGTTCACCGCGGGGTCCACACCCTGGCCGAACGGGCAACTCGGGACTACGAGGATGCTCGAAAGAAGGTCCAGCACTTTATCAATGCCGGTTCAGCTAACGAGGTGATCTTTACCAAGGGCTGTACTGATGGGCTCAACCTGGTGGCGGCCACGTACGGCGAGCAGAACATCCACGAGGGCGATGAGATCGTGATCTCCGTGATGGAGCACCATAGTAACCTGATCCCCTGGCAGCAGTTGGCCCTGCGCAAAAAAGCTACTTTGAAGTATATCGAATTGACCGCTGACGGCGAACTGGATATGGCTGATGCGGCCAAGAAGATCACTGATAAAACGAAGATCGTTGCCGTTACCCATGCCAGCAACGTCCTCGGGGTGGTGACGCCATTGAAGCAATTAGCAGCGTTGGCTCACCAGCATGGGGCCGTCATTGTTGGTGACGGTGCCCAGGCGGTTCCCCACATGCCCGTCAACGTTCAAGACCTGGATATCGATTTCTATGCCTTTTCGGGACATAAGATGATGAGTCCGATGGGGATCGGGGTCCTGTACGGGAAGGCCGCCCTGTTACGTTCGATGCCACCGTACCAGTATGGTGGTGAGATGATTGCCGACGTTCATCGCGATCAGAGTACCTGGGCTGATATTCCATTCAAATTTGAGGCCGGTACGCAAAACATTGCTGGTGCTGTAGGCCTCGGTGCGGCGATCGACTACCTCAATGCCTTGGGGATGAAGAATGTACAGGCCAAGGAACAGCAGCTGGTTGACTATACCTTACCGAGGCTGCTGGCTATCCCGGATGTGGAGGTGTACGGTCCCCATGATCCGGCTAAGCATACCGGAGTGTTGGCCTTTAACATCCGGGGCCTTCACCCTCACGATGTTGCGACTGCCTTCGACATGGATGGGGTGGCAATTCGTGCTGGTCACCACTGTGCACAGCCGTTGATGGAGACGCTGGGCTTAACGGCGACGGCCCGGGCCAGCTTTTACTTTTACAACACCAAGGAAGACGCAGATCAGCTGCTTAATGCAATTAACGAAACAAAGGAGTTCTTCAAGATTGGGACTATCTAAGTTAAAGGGTTTATACCGTGAAGTGATTTTGGATTATGCCAACCCCCCGCACAATAAGGGCAAATTGACAAACTCGACCAATGCCATGACCCTTCATAATCCGACTTGTGGGGACACAATCAACTTGCAGATTGAAGTCGCCAACGGAAAGGTAAAGGACATTGCCTATACGGGTGATGGCTGTACGATTAGCCAGGCCTCGGCCAGTATGATGACTGATGCCGTAAAGGGCAAGACAACCGAGGAAGCCCTTGAAATGGCCAAGATCTTCTCGGACATGGCGATTAACAAGCAACACTCAGAAGAGGATTTGGAAAAGCTCGGGGATGCACGGATCTTAACGAGTATCATGGAATTCCCCGCACGGATCAAGTGTGCCACCTTATCATGGTGGGCATTACAACGGGCACTGCTTAAGGATGACAAGGAGGAAAGCAACAATGAGTAACGACGCGGCCAGTATTATAAACAACGACCAGTATGAGTACGGCTTTCATGACGATGTGAAGCCGGAATATTCCACGGGGCGGGGGTTAACTGAGGAAACCGTTCGGCGGATTTCGGCAGAGAAGCATGAACCACAATGGATGCTCGACTACCGGCTGAAGGCTTATCACATCTACAAGAAGCTTCCGATGCCTAAGTTTGGCCCGGACCTGTCCCAGCTTGATCTGAAGAACATGCTGTACTACCAAAAGATGACTGACCGAAAGTTCCGGGACTGGAAAGATGTCCCGGAAGACTTGAAGCGGACGTTTGACCGGCTGGGGGTTCCAGAGGCCGAAAGAAAGTACCTTGCCGGTTCCTCTGCCCAGTACGAATCGGAAGTTGTTTACCACAACATGAAAAAGCAGTTTGAGAAGTTAGGAATTATCTTTACGGATACGGACACGGCCTTGCAAAAGTACCCAGAACTTTTCAAGAAGTGGTTCGGCAAGCTGGTTAAGCCAACTGATAATAAATTTGCGGCCCTGAATGCGGCGGTCTGGTCAGGAGGCTCCTTCATTTACGTACCAAAAGGTGTTAAAACTAAGACCCCGATCCAGGCATACTTCCGTTTGAACGCTGAAAACTCAGGACAGTTTGAACGAACACTGATTATTGTTGATGAGGGTGCCAGCATCGATTATGTTGAGGGTTGTACTGCGCCTAACTACTCCTCCGATAGCCTGCATGCGGCCGTGGTGGAGGTCAACGTCTGCAAGGATGCCTATTGCCGGTACACCACTATCCAGAACTGGTCGGACAATGTCTACAGCTTGGAGACGAAGCGGGCTGCCGCTGCTGAGAACGCAACGATGGAATGGGTTGACGGTAACCTTGGTTCCAAGGTCACGATGAAATATCCAAGCGTTTACCTGAACGGTGAAGGTGCCCGGGGAACGATGCTGTCAATCGCGGTGGCCAGTAACGGGATCCACCAGGACTCCGGTGCCCGGATGATCCACAATGCCAAGAACACCTCGAGCTCGATTGTCTCTAAGTCAATTGCTAGGACCGGGGGCTCGACTGACTACCGAGGCACGGTCCGCTTCGGGAAACATTCCGACGGTTCGAAGGCCCACGTTGAGTGTGATACGATCATTATGGATGATAAATCATCTTCGGATACCATTCCTTACAACGAAATTGATAACTCGCACGTTGCAATGGAACACGAGGCGAAGGTCTCCAAAATTTCTGAGGAACAGCTTTACTATTTGATGAGCCGGGGAATTTCCGAGGCAAAGGCAACCGAAATGATTATCATGGGCTTTGTCGAACCATTTACGAAGCAGCTCCCGATGGAATACGCGGTGGAATTAAACCGGTTGATTAGCTTTGAAATGGAAGGCTCAATTGGCTAAACGGTAAGGACATTTTTTGGAGGGATAACGATGGCAGAAGAAAATGATCAGTCACTATCATCGGTGGAAAAAAAGGTTTTCGATGCGTTGGAGAAGGTGATTGACCCCGAGCTGGGCATTGACCTGGTAAACCTGGGACTGATCTATAAGGTGGAAGTTGACGACAATGGTGAGTGCACAGTGACGATGACCCTGACGACCATGGGGTGCCCGCTGACTGACGTTTTGAATGATGCAATTACCAAGGCCGTTGATTCCGTTGAGGGTGTCGAGAAGTGCAATATTAACCTGGTCTGGGAACCAGCTTGGGATGTATCGCGGATGAGCCGCTTTGCCAAGATCGCTCTGGGGATTCATATGTAAAATTAGGGTGAGCAAATGGATACTAAACGTTTTATTCAGCAACGGAAGAAGCTCGGCCTTTCGCAGGTGGCCTTAAGCCAGGGAATCTGTACACATTCGACACTCAGTAAGTTTGAAAATAACGGTCAGGTGCCTTCACTTTCCATCTTAATGCAGCTATGTGATCATTTAGGCCTATCGATTGACGACCTGAACCAAGACAAGGCGGCAATCAAACGGGTTCGGCAGCTGCTCAATGAGGG
>DBOT01000099.1:0-207 GCA_002299975.1 Lactobacillaceae bacterium UBA639 | reverse complement strand
TTTATCTGAAGGGGATGGCGTCAACCCTCACCAATAAGAAGACTTCGACGACCCTGTTCAATTTCACAAAGATCCTGGATGGATTGGATGAAAAGCACCAGACAATATATTCACAACTGGCTTATCTGGGGTCGGGAATCTTATATGCCCGGCAAAATTCAATGAAACACGCAGCATTCTTCTTTGCCAAAGTGGATGCGTTTCTGC
>DBOT01000013.1 GCA_002299975.1 Lactobacillaceae bacterium UBA639 | reverse complement strand
ATTCACGGAATAGACCGCCCCAAAGTCATTACTTTCTTGGGGAGCCGCGTCCAGGAGGCGATTAGCGGTCACCTGCTGGCGGCGGGCATCCCACTTCCCCATCACGGTCACCGTCTTGTTGATGGCCAGCTTCTTCTCCAGGTAAGGCTGGTTGAAGAAGGTCACCATCACCACGTTGTTGCCAACCTGGAGGCGGAAACTGAGCCGGTTACGCCGGTAGCCAAAACGGGTCAGGAGGGGCTCCGACACCACCTGGCCAACCAGGGTCACCTTTTGCTTGTCCTTGGCCGTCTGAATATCCGCTGGCGTCAAGTCATTGTAACGGGTGGGATAATAGGTCAAAAGATCAGCCACCGTATCGATACCGAGGGTCGCCAGATCCTGGGCCCGCTTAGCCCCGACCCCCTTCAGTTTTGTTACCGGATCCTGTAAGCTCTGCATTCCATAACCTCCCTTCCTGGGTTTAGCAAAGGGGCCATGACAAAGCGGTCTTCGTCACGGCCCCGGAAATTAATCATATTCTAGCGCATCTTACTCAACTGAGATCAGGTATGGGTAAACCGGTTGGCCACCGTCGTAGATCTGGACATCCAACTCATCATCGACATCCAGGATGGCTGCCTTGATCTCCTCAGCTGTTGCCGAATCACCGTCGGCCCCGACGAGGATCGTAACCACTTCACTGTCCTCATCGAGCATCTGCTTGACCATCTTGATGGCGGTCTCCTTCAGGTCGGGCGTGGCTTCAACAATCTTGCCGTCGACAATCCCGAGAAAGTCGTCCTTCTGGATCTCCATGCCGTCGATCTTCGTGTCCCGAATAGCATGAGTCACTTCACCACTGGCCACCGTGGTCATGTTTTCTTCCATGTTGGCCTGGTTCTCTTCCAGGGAAGCTTCCGCGTTGTATTCCAGCATGGCACTCATCGCTTGGGCAATCGTCTTGGTGTGGACAACCTTTGTTGGGATGTCCGCTACCTCAGCGGCCTGGTCAGCCGTCATAAAGATGTTGCCGTTATCTGGCAGGACCAGGGCCTGCTTGGCGCCACTCTGGTTGATGGCTTCCGTGATGTCCTGAGTACTTGGGTTCATGGTCTGACCACCACTGATGATGTGGGTAACCCCAAGACTCTTCAGGAGCTTAGCAATCCCGTCACCAGAGGCCACGGCAATCACGGCCGTTTCCGGTGCTGGAGCTTGCTGCTGCTTAGCCTTTTCGACTGGGCTTTCAGCTTCCTCATCATCGTGCTCCATGATCTCTTCTTGCTGCCAAACCATGTTGTGGATCTCAATGGTCTGTAGGTCACCGAATTGTTGACCCCAGCTCAAAACCTCGCCAGGGTGTTCGGTGTGGACGTGAACCCGCACCACCTGATCATCGTTTAAGACGAGGAGACTGTCCCCCATCTTAGCCAGGTAATTGTAGAAGGTATCATAGTCAAACTTCTTAGTAACCTGCTTCCCCTTACCGATCCGCACTAACATCTGGGTGCAGTAGGTGTACTTGATGTCCTTAGGATCTAACTTCCCCTGGACGCTCTGGTGGTCCATGGCGTTAACCATTTCATCCACCTCTGCATTGTCCGGCTTGTAGTCAGCACTCTTGTCGACCCGACCACTCAAAGCCTCATCAAAGGCCTGGAGAACAAAGACCAGTCCTTGACCACCGGAGTCCACCACGCCGACTTCTTTTAAGACCGGCAGCAGGTCTGGGGTCGTCTTCAGCGCCTTTTCACTGGCTTCGTAGATAGTGTGCATGATCTCCGTCAGGTCATCAGTCTCCTTGATCTTGTTGAGACCTTCCTGGGCGGATTCGCGCACGACAGTCAGGATGGTTCCTTCCGTCGGCTTCATAACTGCTTTGTAAGCCGTCTTAGCACCATTGGCGTAGGCGTCCACAAAGTCCTGGGCGCTTAGCTTATCTAAGCCAGCCGTTGCCTTGGCAAAGCCACGGAAGATCTGTGACAGGATCACACCAGAGTTCCCCCGGGCCCCCATCAGCAAGCCCTTGGCCAGGGCCGCACTGAGGTCGCCAACCGCGGTGCTGCTCTCAGCCCGCTCGTACTTTGCACCACTGGCCATAGATGAGGCCATGTTCGTCCCGGTATCACCATCGGGAACCGGAAAAACATTTAAAGAGTTAATGAATTCGGCATTCTTATTGAGCTTGTCGGCGGCCGCTTGGACCATCTTGCCAAATTCAAGATTCGTAATTTCTGTGACAGCCAATTAACTTTCCTCCCGTATCCAACTAGTCTTCCATCGAACGAACACCCTGGACACAGACGTTAACGGCGTCTGCTGTAATGCCGAGCATTGATTCTAGATTATACTTTACCTTGGACTGGACGCTCTTTGAAACTTCAGAGATCTTCGTCCCGTAGCTCACGATAATGTTGACCTCAACGGTAATTCCATTATCCTGTTGCCGGATGACAACGCCCTTGCTGAAGTTTTCCCGTCGCAAGATCTGGTTAACGCCATCGCGTAACGGCTTCCGACTTGCCATTCCAACAACACCATAGTTATCAGTGGCGGCACCGCCAACAACTGATGAGATTACATCGTTATCGATGTCAATCGTGCCTGCCTTGGTTTTAATCTTTACTGCCATTATTATGGCCTCCTTTTGAAATCGTCAGCACTGCTTAGCGCTACTCTTAAACTCACTAAATAAAAGCTAACACCATCTTACCATAGCACGTCAAATCAGAAAAGTAACCCCTATTTTAGGTTAGTTAATGGGGTTTATTAATTGATAAAAAATAAGCCGTCCAAAATGGACGACATCATTTTTGTTTAATTAAACCCGAGTCACTTTACCTGACTTCAGTGTACGTGCTGAAACGTAAACCTTCTTTGGCTTGCCGTTAACCAGAATGGTTACCTTTTGCAAGTTTGGCTTCCAGCTGCGACGACTTGAGTTAAGGGCGTGAGAACGCTTGTTACCAAAGCGTGTCCGTTTACCGTTGATAAAATCTTTAGCCATTGGTGGTACCCTCCTCTTCTCATCTTTATTTCGTTTACGCAATAGATGCGATGTAACTCACCTAATTAATTTACCATAGCCGCCCGGTCAGTGCAAGGCTTTTCTTTCAAGTATTTTTCCTTGACACTCCCAAGGCAGTGAATCATCCCCGCCGAGACGGCCTAATCACGCGACCAGATCACCGCCACAACGCCCTCGTCAAAGGAGAAGTGGTTGACCGAACTGGTGAAGCGATTGCTCGACCAGGAGAAAGGAATTGTGCTCGACCAGTTGACCAATGGATACTTCTCGTCGGGCAGCGTCAGTCCCCGCACCGGCGTCA
>DBOT01000076.1:401-15897 GCA_002299975.1 Lactobacillaceae bacterium UBA639 | reverse complement strand
CTAACTTAATTTGACATTTCAGGCTTTTAAAAGATATGGTCACGGAAGAGGCCAATCACCTTACCGAGGATTTTAACGTTTTGCAGGAAGATGGGATCCATTGTGTCATTCTCGGGCTGCAGACGGAAACGGGTCTTCTCTTTGAAGAAGCGTTTGCAGGTAGCCTCGTTATCATCATTCATGGCGATCACGATATCACCGTTACGGGCAGTGGACTGCTTGCGGACAATCACGTCATCACCATTGAGAATCCCGGCTTTGATCATACTGGTTCCCCGAATCTTTAGCATGAACAGGTCATTGTTATCCTGGATCGATGGTGGGATCGGGAAGAAATCAGTGGCGTCTTGGACAGCGAGGATGGGCTGACCAGCGGTGACAACCCCCAGCATTGGGATCTTAGTCTGCATAGGCTTGACACCGAGCAGGTCCAGTCCCTTTGGCGTGATCTCTAGGGCCCGGGGTTTGGCTGAATCCTTACGCAAGAAGCCCTTATCAATTAAACGGGTGATATGACCGTGGACGGTCGAGGTGGATGAGAGGCCCACGGCACTGCAGATTTCCCGAACGGTCGGTGGATAGCCATGCTCGGCAACCTGCTTATGAATGTACGATAGGACCGCCATCTGTTTGTTTTTAGCGGATCGTGGCATAATAACACCTCATTGTCATTATTATTATGTAAAGGATATCATAGTGATAGCAAGATTTCAAACGTACGTTCGTCCAAGCTTTAACGTTGACGGAAAAGTTTGCAATTGTACATTAAATTCGGTAAAATCAAGCCGATAAAGGTGTTAGATTGATTGGAGGCAAGGAATTCATGGCTGAATCAGAAGAACAAGATAAGCTGTTGAAGCGGATCAACGAGTTAGCCCACAAGAACAAGAAGGAAGGGCTGACAGAGGCGGAAACCCGGGAACGGGAACGGCTGCGTCGTGAGTACATCAAGAACTTCCGTGAAGCAATGCGGAGCAACATTGAAATGATGCGGATTTTTGATAAGGAAGGCAAGGAAGTAACGCCAGAGAAGGTTCGTGAGGTTCAACGTAAAAAGGGCCTGCGTGACGACTAAGCGCTGATTTTCTCTTTTCAAGACCCTTTCTTTCGTGTAAGATGGAAAGGTAACTAACTAAAGGAGGAATTAGTCGTGGGTATGACAATTTTATGGGCCATCATCGCATTATTAGTAGGCCTGGTTGTCGGTTTCTTCGGCGCCCGTAGGTACATGGAAAATTACCTTCGTAATAATCCACCAATTTCAGAAGAAATGCTGCGGACAATGATGCTCCAGATGGGGCAAAAGCCTTCTAGCCGTAAGCTTCACCAAATGATGCAAACCATGAAGGCCCAAGCGCGGAAAGCAAACCGCAAATAATAAAAAAGGATGCGTCACCGCATCCTTTTTTATTAATTTTAGAAATCATCGTCCGCCGGCTTTGGTGGCATGACGTAGTGGTAGTTAGGATCGATCTGCTTGTCTAGGGCATCAAAGGCCGTCTGCATCTGCTTTTCAATCTTGGCTTGATTTTCCTCGGTCAGCCGTTCTTTACGATCGATGTAGATGGGCTTTCCGAAGGCAATGTGCCGTGGCCGTCTAGTAAAGAGCTGGCCGAACTTCAGTGGTCCTTGGTAGACGACCGGAACAAGTGGCACGTTAGCCAGTTTGGCGATTACCACCGCGCCACCTTTGAGCTTGGCTGAGTAACGCGATCCTGAAGGAAAGATAATCGTTGAGAGGTCGGTCTTACGCAGGATATTTACCGGCGTCTTAACGGCTGATGGTCCCGGGTGCTTGCGGTCAACCGGGAAGGCGTTGAGGGCGCGCAGGAACTTCCCCGCGATCGGGTTCTTAAAAAGCTCTTTTTTGGCCATAAAACTAAACTTCTTGGGCCAGACCACCAGGGCGATTAAGACCGGGTCCATCCACGTCCGGTGCGGGGCTACGATGATGTAATTACCATCCGGCAAGTTTTCACGATTATAGACCCTTGTTCGACCGTTGATCAGGTTGAGCAAGGGATTGACAATTCTTACTAAAAAGTTGTAAAGCATGATTGTTCTTCCAATCTTCAAAAAATTTTTAATCTCTAGCCCTTAAGTATGACGAAAAATGTCTTCAGATGCAAGGGGCGAATCACGAAAGGAATATGATGATGGAACCAGCTTCCTTACTAAAAAACGATGAACGAATTGACCAGCTGTACAGCCAGGATGTCCAGATTATCCAAAGCCCCAGCTGCTTTGCCTTTTCCCTAGATGCGGTCCTTTTGGCGAATTTTGTTCGGCCCAACCACCGGCATAAGCTGCGGACCGTGGACCTCTGTGCGGGAAACGGGGCAATTGGGCTATTCTTACATAAGAAGCTTGGCGGGACCTTCACCGAGGTTGAACTACAGCCCCGGATCGCTGACATGGCTAAGCGGAGTGTTGAGTTAAACGGGCTGACTGAGCGCTACCAGGTCCTTAACATGGACATTGCCGATGTTTTTGAAGCCGTGCCTAAGGATTCGGCCGACGTGGTGCTGTGTAATCCACCATACTTTCCGGTGACAGCCCAGAGCCAGAAGAATCCGAACCGTTACCTGGCCATTGCCCGGCACGAGATTGCCACCAACCTGGAAACGGTAGCGGAACAGATGAGCGGCCTATTGAAGATGAACGGTCATGGTTACCTGGTTCACCGGCCGGACCGCTTAACCGAGATCTTGACCACCATGCAGGAACACCGGTTAGTTCCCAAGCGGATCCGGTTTATTCACCCTAAACCAGGGCGAGATGCCAACATGCTCCTGCTGGAAGTAATTAAGGATGGCAAACCCGGTGGATTAAAGGTGGTTCCACCGTTGGTTGTCAGTGGGGACGACGGTTACTATCTTCCGGAGGTGCAGGAATTACTCTATGGCCAGCAAAAATAAGTATTATATGTATGTCCTATACTGTGCCGATGATACCCTCTACTGTGGATTTACTACTAACGTTGCCCGCCGGTTTGCTACCCACCAGGCCGGACGGGGTGCTAAGTATACCCGGGTGAAGTCCCGCCACCCGTTACGGCTAATTTACCAAACGTCTTTTGATAGTAAACATGATGCACTGAGTGCGGAGTACCACTTCAAACACCAGCCTCGTGCTAAGAAGGTGGCTTACCTTGCCGCACAGGGAATTAGTGTGGCCCAATTTTATCAGTTGAATCACCACCACCAGGCAAATTAAGCGTTCAAAAAGCTTGTCATTGGACAAGCTTTTTTGTATACTATTAAACGGTGTTTAACAACATATAACACACTCGTGGTGATAGTTTGAGACGTGCCTTTCACGAGAAGGGTTCTCTGACTAGTGGAGCCGCGGGGAGGAAAAAACAATTTTGGAGGTTTATTATGTCTGTTGTTACTATGAAGCAATTGCTTGAAGCTGGTGTCCACTTCGGTCACCAAACTCGTCGTTGGAACCCAAAGATGGAAGAATACATCTTCACTGAACGTAATGGGATCTACATCATTGACCTGCAAAAGACGGTCAAGATGATCGACACTGCTTACAACTACATGAAGGACGTTGCTGCTAACGGTGGTGTTGTTCTTTTTGTTGGTACTAAGAAGCAAGCACAAGACTCCATCGAAGAAGAAGCTACCCGTGCCGGTCAATACTACGTTAACCACCGTTGGTTAGGTGGTACGCTGACCAACTGGAAGACCATCCAATCACGGATCGCTCGTCTGAAGGAACTCAAGAAGATGTCCGAAGACGGTACTTTTGATGTCCTTCCAAAGAAGGAAGTTGCTGTTCTGACTAAGCAACGTGAAAAGCTGGAACGGTTCCTTGGTGGTATCGAAGACATGCCACGGATCCCAGATGTTATGTACATCGTTGACCCACACAAGGAACAAATCGCTGTTAAGGAAGCTCAAAAGCTTCACATTCCAATCGTTGCCATGGTCGACACCAACACTGACCCAGATGACATCGACTACGTAATCCCATCAAACGATGATGCTATTCGTGCCGTTCGTCTGATCACTTCCAAGATGGCTGATGCCGTTGTTGAAGGTAAGCAGGGTCAAGACGACGCACAACAAGCAGAAGCTGCTGCTGATGACAACGCCGAAGACGAAACTGTTAGTGAAGATTCTCTGAAGAACCTCAAGAACAGTGTTGAAGGCAAAGACTAACAATTAGTTATTAAATACTTGGGCTGTTTTGTGTTATGGACCATAGTGGCCCTAAGTACAAACAGCCCTTTTTTGAAAATCCCATTGATTATTAAAGGAGAGATCTAGTCATGGCTGAAATTAAAGCTGCTCAAGTTATGGAATTACGTAAGAAGTCCGGTGCCGGTATCATGGATGCCAAGAAGGCATTAGTTGCCAGCGATGGTGACATGGACAAGGCAATGGACTACCTTCGTGAAAAGGGTATCGCCAAGGCTGCTAAGAAGAGCGACCGGGTTGCTGCCGAAGGTTTGGCTGACATCGCCATCAACGGAAACACGGCTGCCATTGTTGAACTGAACTCCGAAACGGACTTCGTTGCTGCCAGTGACCCATTCAAGGCCCTGCTCAAGGAAGTTACTAAGCTGATCAGTGAAAACAAGCCTGCTACTGTTGACGAAGCCTTGACCATCAAGACTGACAACGGTACGTTGAAGGATGACATCATCAGCACGACCCAAAAGACTGGTGAAAAGGTTAGCCTTCGTCGGTTCACTGTTGTTGAAAAGAACGACGGTGACAGCTTCGGTGCTTACCTGCACCAAGGTGGTCAAATTGCTGCCTTAGTTGTTCTTGAAGGCGGTGACGAAGCAACTGCTAAGGACGTTGCTATGCACGTTGCTGCTATCAACCCTGAATTCATGACTCGTGAAGATGTTTCCCAAGACCGTCTTGACCATGAACGTGCAGTCTTCAAGGAAGAAACGTTGAACGAAGGCAAGCCTGCTAAGATCGTTGACAAGATTGTTGAAGGTCGTCTTAACAAGTTCTTATCACAAATTTGCTTGGCTGACCAAGACTTTGTTAAGAACCCAGACCAAACGGTTGCTGAATACGTTTCTGCTAACAACGGTAAGCTGAAGTCCTTCATCCGTTACGAAGTCGGTGAAGGTATCGAAAAGAAGCAGGATGACTTTGCTCAAGAAGTTAAGGACCAAATGAACTAAGGTTCGCTTGGCGAAAGGACGTGCTGGGTTCAGTACGTCCTTTTTTACAATACTTGATTGACAGACAATTTGAGGAGGAAAATCATGGCTGATATTAAGTATAATCGGGTTATCTTAAAGCTGAGTGGGGAAGCGCTTGCTGGTGAGAAGGGCTTCGGTATTAACCCACCTGTTTTAAAAGACGTTGCCAAGGAACTCAAGGAAGTTCACGACCTGGGTGTCCAGATTGCGATCGTTGTCGGTGGTGGTAACATGTGGCGTGGGGTCACTGGTGCCCAACTCGGTATGGAACGGGCTCAGGCCGACTACATCGGTATGCTGGCCACTATCATGAACGCCCTGTCCCTGCAGGATGCCCTGGAATCCATCGATGTCCCAACGCGGGTACAGACTTCCATTGAAATGCGGCAGATTGCGGAACCATACATCCGGCGTAAGGCCATTCGTCACCTGGAGAAGGATCGGATCGTGATCTTCGCCGGTGGGACGGGAAGTCCATACTTCTCAACTGATACCACGGCAGCACTGCGGGCCGCTGAAATTAACGCGGATGCAATCCTGATGGGGAAGAACGGGGTTGACGGTGTTTACTCCGCTGATCCGAACAAGGATGCTAACGCCGTTAAGTTTGACCACCTGACGCACATGGACCTGATTGAAAAGAACCTGAACGTCATGGATACGACGGCTAGTTCACTGTCAATGGATAACCACATTCCATTGGTAGTCTTCAATCTCAACACGCCAGGTAACATTATGAAGGTTGTTACCGGCCAACAAGTCGGAACAACCATTGAGGGGGACTAATCATGGCTAATAGTAAGGATATTTTAAACGGTGCAAAGGACAAGATGAAGAAGTCTGGTGAAGCACTGCAACGGACTTTGGCTGACATCCGTGCCGGCCAGGCCAACGCCAGCTTGCTCAACTCTGTTAAGGTTGAGTACTACGGGGCACCAACTCCACTGAACCAGGTGGCTTCCATCACAATTCCGGAAGCACGGCAACTGCTGATCACCCCATACGACAGCAGCATTTTGGAAGAAATTGAACGGGCAATCTACGCCTCCAATCTGGGACTGACTCCCCAAAACGACGGGACTGCCATCCGGCTGATCATTCCACAATTAACGGAAGACCGGCGGAAGGAACTGGCTAAGGACGTTAAGGCTGAATTGGAAAAGGCCAAGGTTGCGGTACGGAACGTCCGGCGTGAAGCCATGGATGACCTGAAGAAGGGTAACAAGGATGGCGACTTCAACGACGACGAATTCCACGACCTGGAAAAGAAGGTTCAAGACGAGACCGATGCCGGGATTAAGAACCTGGAAGCCATCGCCAGTGCCAAGGAAAAGGAATTGCTCGAAGGCTAATTCAGATCTAATTCAAACAATGTTCATTGATAACGAGGGTGGGCAGTACCATCCTCGTTTTTTGCTTTTCGTGGCAAGTAGCTTTTTAGGACTAAGAGCCTTATAATTAATGGGTGATTATTTGTCAAAACCAACTAAACGGAGGCGAAGACGGTGTTTTCTAATAAGAAAGACACAAATACAGAACGACAATTAGACATGGAACGAATCCCGGCCCACATTGCCATCATCATGGATGGTAATGGTCGTTGGGCTCAGCACCGGCACCTACCACGGGTTGCCGGCCACAAGCAGGGGATGCAGACGGTTAAGAAGGTGACCATGGCGGCAAGTGATCTTGGCGTCAAGGTCCTCTCCTTATATGCATTCTCAACGGAGAACTGGAAGCGGCCAGCAACTGAGGTCAACTATCTGATGCAGTTACCAATTCGCTTCTTTGCGACATTTGTTCCCGACCTGGTCAAGCATAACGTTAAGGTGATGGTGATGGGGGACATTACCCGTCTTCCTGAGGCTACGCAAAAGGCCGTTAAGGATGCCATTAAGGACACCGCTGATTGCGATGGCATGATCCTTAACTTTGCTCTGAACTACGGGAGCCGTGATGAGATTACTCGGGCTGTTCGGGATATCGCAACTGAGGTTAAGGATGGCCAACTTGATCCGTCCGCAATCACGGAGCAGACCATCAGTGATCACCTGATGTCAGCCCCGCTGGGTAAGCTGGCGGATCCTGACTTACTGATTCGGACCAGTGGTGAAGAACGGATCAGTAATTTTATGCTCTGGCAGATTGGTTACAGTGAACTCGAATTTGTGCCAGAACACTGGCCAGACTTCGACGGTGAAACCTTGAAACGCGCTATTATTGAGTTTCAAGGTCGGCACCGGCGCTTCGGCGGGTTAGTAAATAAGTAAAGGAGTAGTTAGATAATGAGAACACGGATAATTACCGCGGTAGTTGCCCTGGCGATCTTCATTCCGTTGATCGTTTATGGGCACTGGCCGCTGACAATTGCGGCGGTTGCCTTAGGGATCGTTGCAATGTCAGAGATCCTGGTCATGAAGAAGATGTTTGTGATCTCCTTTGAGGCCATTGTCAGTTACCTTGGAGTGGCCCTATTGATTTTGCCAGACAGCTGGCTGGACTTCCTGCCGAGCGTGGCAACGCGCTGGTTTGGTTTCTATGTCCTGGTAGTCCTGCTTTTGCTCCACACGGTTTTGCGTAAGCAACGGTTCACCTTTGATGATGTTGGGGTTCTAACCCTGGCAATGCTCTATATCGGGATGGGCTTCCATTACTTTGTCGTTGCCCGGTCGATCAACTTTATTACCCTTTTATACGGGATGCTGATCGTCTGGTTGACCGACAGTGGTGCCTACCTGATTGGTCGTAAGATCGGTAAGAACAAGTTGGCCCCGAAGATCAGTCCAAACAAGACCTGGGAAGGCTCGATTGGTGGGACCGTTGCGGCCACGATTATTCTGGCAATCTACTTGTATATTTGGCCAGTTGGTGGTGCATGGCTGCCAATGGTTCTTTTGACCATTGTCCTGTCGATCATGGGACAGTTCGGTGACCTGATTGAGTCATCACTGAAGCGTTTCTATGGTGTGAAGGACTCCGGAAAAATCCTGCCAGGTCATGGTGGTATTTTGGACCGGTTTGACAGTATGCTGATCGTAATGCCGATGTTACACCTACTTGGAATTATTTAAGAGTTGCAATCTAAAGAGGGGATCATGTGATAGTAACAATTATTACCTTTATCCTGGTATTCGGGATCCTCGTCCTGGTTCACGAATATGGCCACTACTTCTTTGCTAAGCGGGCCGGAATTCTGGTGCGGGAGTTCTCCATCGGAATGGGGCCAAAGATCTGGTGGCGGCGCAAAAACGGGACCACCTATACCATTCGGCTGTTGCCGGTTGGTGGTTACGTGCGTCTGGCCGGGAACGACAATGAAGACCTCGATGAGCTGCGCCCGGGGACGCCGGTAACTGTTCAGCTCAACGACCAGGGACAGGTGGTCACCATCAACGCTAGTAATAAGGCGGCCCTCTTTCAAGGGGTGCCGTTGCAGATTGTTGACTGTGACCTGACTGACGGCCTTTGGATCAAGGGCTACGTCAATGGTGACGAAGACCAGTTGAAAAATTATGATGTCAATCATGATGCGGTAATCATCGAAAAGGATGGCACTCATGTTCAGATTGCACCGCGGGATGTGCAATTCCGCTCTGCCAGTCTGCCTGCTCGGATGATGACCAACTTTGCGGGACCGATGAATAACTTTATTCTGTCGCTGATCGTCTTCATCATCTTAGGCTTTACCCTGAGCGGAGTACCCACGAATAGTAACCGGCTTGGCCATGTCAATGCCGGTTCAGTTGCTGCCAAGGCCGGGCTGACTACGGGTGACCGGATCACTAAGGTCGGCAACACCACGATTAAGAATTGGGCCGATCTTTCGACCAGTATTTCCAGTCGTCCGGGCAAGAAGGTTCGCCTGACCTATGAGCGCGACCATCACCAACACCAGGTAACCGTTGTTCCAAAGACGGTTCACCAGGGCAAGGAAAAGGTTGGTCAGATTGGGATCATTGAGGAGCAGAAGACCGGGATGAAGGCCCGGCTGCTCTTCGGTTGGCAACAGTTTGTTCAAGCAGGCAGCTTGATTTTTAGTGTGCTGGGGAGTATGTTTACACATGGCTTTAGTCTCAATGATTTAGGTGGACCCGTTGCCATCTATGCGGGGACGTCCCAGGCAACGGCGCTTGGGTTTAACGGCGTGTTGAACTTCCTGGCGCTGCTATCGATTAACCTTGGGATCGTGAACCTGTTACCGATTCCAGCACTGGACGGGGGTAAGTTGCTTCTGAATATCATCGAAGCCATTATCCGGCGGCCAATTCCTGAAAGGGCTGAGGGTGTGGTTACCATGATCGGATTCATGCTCTTACTGTTATTGATGATCCTTGTTACCTGGAACGATATTCAACGTTATTTCATTCGATAAATTAATTTTGGAGGAGTAGTTTTTATATGAGACAATCAAAGATTTTGATTCCAACCAAGAAAGAGGCACCAAGTGATGCTGAAGCCTTGAGTCACAAGATGATGATTCGGGCCGGTTACATTTACCAGGTTTCCGCTGGGGTATGGTCATACCTGCCACTGGCTTACCGGGTAATCCGGAAGGTTGAGAACATCATTCGTGACGAGATGGATAAGGCCGATGCTGTTGAAATGATGATGCCAGCACTGCTGCCTGCCGATCTCTGGAAGGAATCCGGCCGTTATGAAAGCTACGGCGATAACCTCTTCAAGCTGAAGGACCGGCGTGACCGTGACTTCATCTTGGGCCCTACCCACGAAGAAACCTTTACCGAGGTTATTCGGGATAGCATCAAGTCTTACAAGAAGCTGCCCCTGGTTGTTTACCAACTTCAGGACAAGTTCCGTGATGAAGACCGGCCACGTTACGGGATTCTGCGGGGGAAGGAATTTGAAATGCTGGATGGCTACTCCTTCTCTGCTGACCAGGCGGGCCTGGATGAAGCCTACGAGAAGCAGGCCCAGGCTTACCGGAACATCTTTGATCGGGTAGGCCTGAACTACAAGGTCATCCTGGCTGACTCTGGTACGATGGGTGGTAAGAACTCCCAGGAATTCTCTGCACCGGCTAAGGTTGGTGAAGACATCATTGCTTACACCGATGGCGATTACGCCGCTAACCTCGAAAAGGCCACCAGTAAGTTTACCGGTGTTCAACAAACGGCTGAACCAGCTGAACTGGCTAAGAAGGCTACCCCGGGTGCGCACTCTGTCGATGAAGCAGCCGAGAGTCTGGGAATCGATGCTGACCAGATCCTTAAGGCAATGTTCTTCATGGCCAAGATAGGTGAGGATGATTACCAACCAGTGATGGTCCTGATGCGGGGCAATGACGAGGTCAACGAAGCCAAGGTTACCGATGCCCTGGGTTGTGAAGAATTGACCCTGGCAACGGAAGAACAAGCGGTTAAGTACCTGGGTGCTCATCCTGGCTCTCTGGGTCCTGTAGGCGTTGGTGAAGATGTTAAGATCCTGGCCGACAACTACGTTAAGGTCCTGGTCAACATGGCTTGTGGTGCTAACGATGATGGTCACCACTACATCAACGCCAACATCGACCGTGACTTCCGGGTTGACGAATTCGGTGACTTCCGGAACGTCAAGGAAGGGGAAATTGCTCCTGATGGTCACCCAATCAAGTTCACGCCTGGAATTGAAATTGGTCATATCTTCAAGCTGGGAACCCACTACTCCGATAAGTTCGGTGCCCAAGTTCTGAATGAAAACGGTCGTCTGGTCGATGTAATCATGGGTTGCTACGGGATCGGGGTTACCCGGTTGCTGTCCGCAGTTGCCGAACAAAACGCCGACGAAAATGGTCTGGTATGGCCTGACAGCATTGCGCCATTCGATGTCCATGTCATCCCAGTCAACGCCAAGAAGGATGACCAGATGGCAATGGCCAATGCAATTGACGAACAGTTGACGGCCGCTGGTTACGAAGTTCTGGTTGATGACCGGAAGGAACGGGCCGGGGTCAAGTTTGCCGACTCTGATCTGATTGGTATTCCAATTCGGATCACCATCGGTAAGAAGGCTGCTGACGGCATCGTCGAAGTTAAGATCCGTAAGACTGGCGAAACCATTGAGGTTAAGCAGGAAGAAGTTGCCAACACGGTTGGCATCCTGCTGAAGCAGCTGAATAGTGAAGATTAATTAGTTAAATACTTGAATAGAAAATGTGGTCGCAAAGCTGAATCAAATTAGTTTGCGCCACATTTTTAGATAGGAGGACATTAGTGTGGGATTGAATCGGCATGAACTGTTTACTAAACTACTTGAGCAGATTCACTTTCCAGAAAAGGACGCCGCAGCCTTCCAGAATGCGGCCATTCAGTCGGTCGTTGTCCATAAGAATTCACGGGTATGGGAGTTTCACCTACTCTTCCGCCAGGCGCTCCCGTTCAACCTCTTTCAGGAATTCACTGCCGCACTGGAACGAGGCTTTAAGGACATCGCGGGAGTAAAGGTCAAGATCAGCAGCCCGATGACGGACCTGGACCAGCAATTGATCGCTGATTACTGGGAATACATTGTTAACACGACGGCCCATGATTCCGCCATGTTGCAACAGGCCTGCCTGCAGACTAGCCCTGAGGTCAAGGATGGCCGGGTTACCCTGGTGGTGGAAAATGAGATTGTCAAGAACATGCTGGTACAAAAGCTGCTTGACAAGATCGAACACCGCTACCAGGAACTGGGCTTCCCACAGTTTCGGATCCACCCCTTTGTCGACCAGTCGGCCTCCCAGGAGAAGATCAAGGAACTGAAGGCCAAACATGAGGCTGACGATGCTGCACTTGCCGCAAAGGCCATGGCCCAGATTAAGAAGAATAACGCTGCCCGGGCAAAGGCCAAGCAAAAGCAGTCAGCAGCCCCAGCACCGGCTGATGGTCCTGCCCAACTGGGTCGCGCGATCAGTGACAAGGAAAATGTCATCCAGATGAAGGATATCCAGGGTGAAGAGCGTTCCGTTGTAGTTGAGGGTTACGTCTTCAGCGCTGAGGTACGAGAACTGCACTCTGGTCGGCAGCTATTGACCTTTGAGATCACCGACTATACCTCATCATTTGCGGTGAAGAAGTTCTCCCGGAATACTGAAGATGAGGCCCAGTTTGCTAATATCAAGCCCGGTATCTGGCTGAAGGTCCGTGGTCCGGTCCAGGAAGATACTTGGATGCATGACCTGGTAATCAACGCCTACGATATCAATCAAATTCAACATACTCCGCGTAAGGATAAGGCCCCGGCAGACGATAAGCGAATCGAGTTGCATGCTCACACTGAGATGAGCCAGATGGACGCCACCAATTCAATCACGGAGCTAGCTCAGCGGGCACACGAGTGGGGACAGCCGGCCATTGCGGTCACCGATCACGGAAATGTTCAAGCCTTCCCCGAAGCCTTTAAGGCGGCTAATAAGTTTGGCATCAAGATGCTCTATGGGCTGGAAGCCAACGTGGTCGATGATGGGATCCCGTTGGTTTACAACGAGAACCATGACGTACTCCTGGATAACACCTACGTGATCTTCGATGTGGAAACCACCGGGTTATCAGCAATCTACGATAAGGTGATCGAGTTATCGGCGGTTAAGATGAAGGATGGCGAGGTCCTGGAACGGTTTGATGAGTTCATCGACCCGGGCTTCCCACTTTCGGAACAGACCACCCAGCTGACCAGTATCACGGATGAGATGGTTCATGGTTCCAAGAGCGAAGAGGAAGTCTTCAAGATGTTTAAGGACTTCTGCGACGGCTGCATCATTGCCGGACACAACGTTTCCTTCGATATGGGCTTCATGAATACCGGTTACCGCCGGCACAAGATGACGGAGATCACGGAACCAGTGATCGATACTCTGCCGCTGGCCCGCTTCTTATACCCAAACCTGCGGGGTTACCGGCTGAACACCCTGAGTAAACGGTTCAAGGTCGCCTTGGAGCACCACCACCGGGCCAACTACGATGCGGAGGCCACTGGTCACCTGCTTTACAAGTTCCTGAAGGATGCTGAAAAGCGGTACGACATTCGTTATGTTGATGACCTTAACAAGCACATGGCTGAAAACGATGCCTACAAGCATGCCCGGCCGTTCCACGTCACCATCCTGGCGCAGACTCAGGCTGGCCTTAAGAACCTCTTTAAGTTGGTTTCATTTTCTAATGTTAAGTACTTCCATCGGGTACCACGGATTCCGCGGACCGTACTCAGTAAGTACCGGGACGGTCTGCTGTTGGGAACGGCCTGCTCGTCCGGGGAAGTCTTTACTGCGATGATGGAAAAGGGGTACTCGACAGCACTGCAGAAAGCTCGTTATTATGACTTTATTGAAGTCCAGCCGAAGCCAAATTACGCACCGCTCCTGGAACAGCACGTGATTGCGGACGATGCCCATCTTGAGGACATCTTGAAGAACATGGTCAAGATGGGGGATGAACTGGAGAAGCCGGTAGTGGCCACCGGGGATGTTCACTACCTTGACCCACATGACGGTGTTTACCGGAAGATCCTGATCAATTCGCAGGGTGGTGCTAACCCGCTGAACCGGACCCACCGGCCAGACGTTCACTTCCGAACGACTGATGAGATGATTAAGGAGTTCAGTTTCTTAGGCGACGAGAAGGCTCACGAGATTGTGGTGGACAATACGCACAAGGTGGCCGACATGATCGATGACGACATTCGGCCAGTTAAGGATCGCCTGTACACTCCACACATGAAGGGAGCGGAACAGGAAATCCAGGACCGGACCTGGCACACCGCGAAGACCTGGTATGGTGATCCACTGCCGAAGCTGGTTCGTGACCGGGTCCGGCTGGAGCTGAACAGTATTGTCAAGAACGGGTTCTCAGTCATTTACCTGATTGCCCAGCGGCTGGTAGCCAAGTCTAACAAGGATGGCTACCTGGTTGGTTCCCGTGGTTCCGTTGGTTCCAGTGTGGTTGCCACCCTCTCCGGGATTACGGAGGTTAACCCGCTGCCACCGCATTATCGTTGTCCAAAGTGTCAATACACCCACTTCTACACCAAGGGGGAGTACAGTTCCGGGTTTGACTTGCCTGAACGGCATTGTCCGAAGTGTGGAACCCTCCTGGTTAAAGATGGTCACGACATTCCGTTCCAGACTTTCTTAGGGTTCAAGGGGAACAAGGTCCCAGATATCGATCTGAACTTCTCCGGGGACTACCAGCCAATTGCCCATAATTACATGAAGGTCCTCTTCGGTGAGAAGAACGTGTTCCGGGCCGGGACGATCGGAACCGTGGCGGATAAGACCGCCTATGGTTATGTCAAGGCCTATGAACGTGATAATGACGTCCAGTTCCGGGGAGCTGAGGAAGACCGGCTCGCCAAGGGAGCGACGGGCGTCAAGCGGACGACCGGTCAGCACCCAGCTGGGATCATCATTGTGCCGGATGACATGGACATCTACGACTTTACGCCGGTTCAGTACCCTGCTGATGACCAGAGTGCGGCCTGGGAAACCACCCACTTTGATTTCCACTCGATTCACGATAACATCCTGAAGATGGATATCCTGGGTCACGATGACCCGACGATGATTCGTGCTCTCCAGGACTTGTCTGGAATTAATCCACGGACCATTCCGATGAATGATCCGGGTGTGATGTCGCTCTTCTCCAGTCCAAAGCAATTAGGGGTGACCGAAGAGCAAATTCAGAGTAAGACGGGAACCCTGGGGCTGCCAGAGTTCGGGACCCGGTTTGTCCGGGGGATGCTGAATGATACGCACCCGAAGAATTATTCTCAACTGCTGCAGATTTCTGGCCTGTCACACGGGACTGGGGTGTGGTTGGACAACGCCCAGGAGCTGATCAAGGAAGGGACGGCCACGATTGCCAACGTGATCGGTTGTCGTGACAACATCATGACCGACTTGATCCACTATGGTCTGGATTCAGAAACGTCATTCCAGGTCATGGAGCACGTGCGTAAAGGGCGCGGGATTCCAGAAGAATGGCAAGAAAAGATGCTGCAGGCGGGCGTGCCGCAATGGTATCTGGATTCTTGTCTGAAGATCCAATACATGTTCCCCAGAGCGCACGCGGCGGCATATGTCTTGATGGCGCTGCGGATTGCGTACTTTAAGGTCTACTTCCCGTTGGTTTATTATGCGGGCTACTTTTCCGTGCGGGCGGATGACTTTGACGTCGTGGCTATGGCTCATGGTAAGGATGCCGTCAAAGCACGGATGCAGCAGATCAATGACCAGGGCAATGAGGCCAGTGCCAAGGACAAGAGCCTGCTGACGATTCTGGAGCTGGCCAACGAGATGCTGGAGCGGGGCTACAACTTTGAAATGGTTGATCTGAATCGTTCCGA
>DBOT01000076.1:0-280 GCA_002299975.1 Lactobacillaceae bacterium UBA639 | reverse complement strand
GCTCGAGCACAACGGCCATTCCTTTCCAAAGAGGATCTTTCTGAGCGGGGAAAGGTCTCGCAGACGCTGATTCAGTTCATGACGGCCAACCACGTCTTAGACGATCTGCCGGATGAAAATCAGCTCAGTCTGTTTTAACCACGGCTGAATCGTTGACTGCCATGGCTGGTAATCTGATCAAATAAGTTTCAGGCTGGTTTTTACGATCCTGATTTTAGTCTGATCAGTGGGCAAATGCTGCTCATGGTTGCTAAGCCAGAATAAAGATGCTATACTATCT
>DBOT01000088.1:3631-5821 GCA_002299975.1 Lactobacillaceae bacterium UBA639 | reverse complement strand
CTAGGCGGTCCATCCCCTCTTTGATCTGGTCCATCGCCGTCGCGTAAGTGAAGCGAAGGTAACCTTCACCACCAGCACCGAAGAAGGTTCCGGCCGTCACGGCCACATGGGCGTCCTGAGCCAACTGGTAGATCAACTTGGTGTCATCCTGCTCCAGGAAGGACGGAATCTTGGCAAAGATGTAGAAGGCTCCCATCGGCCGGGTGCACTTAAAGCCCATCTTCTCCAAACGGGACAGCATGTAGTCACGCCGTTCGACATATTGACGATCCATCGCATTGATGGCGTCCATCCCCCCACGCAGGGCGGCCTCAGCGGCATCCTGGGTAAAGGTTGCAATATCCATCATGATGAAGGAGTGGACCTTAAAGATCTCACTGGTGATCTCCTTAGGCGCACAGAGGTAGCCGATCCGCCAGCCGGTCATTGCGTATGACTTTGAGAAGCCGTTAGCCAGGATGGTCTGCTCTGGCAGGGCCTTAGCCATTGAGGCGTATTCACCATCGTAGTTGAGCTCACTGTAGATCTCATCACTGATGGCAAAGATAGGCTTTCCCTTAATCAATGCCGCCAGGTCGTTAAGCTCCTGCTGGCTGTAGACGACCCCGGTTGGGTTAGCCGGGTTGACGAAGATAATGGCCTTAACCCGGTCACCATACTTATCAAGGTATTTTTGCAAGAGCGCTGGCGTCAGGCGGAAGTCAGTTGCGGAAGTGTCAACCTCGACCGCCTTGGCCCCACCGATAATGGCATCCGGACCATAGATTGAGAAGGTCGGCGTTGGGACTAGGACCACGTCACCGGGGTTGGTAACGGCGGTGATGGCCGCATATGCCCCCTCGGTGACCCCATTTGTGATCAAAATTTCGGTTTGCGGGTCATAGTGCAGGCCATAGCGGTCCGCCAGACTATCAGACACTGCCTGCAGGAGGCCAGTCGTCCCCCGCTGTGGAGCATAGTGGGTCCGGTTATTTTGGATAGCGCGAATCCCAGCTTGCTTAACGTATTCGGGCGTATCGAAGTCCGGTTCCCCAAGAGTGAACTTGATCACGTCCGGAATCTTAGAAACAAACGTTGAGAAGTCAAAAATCTTGAGCGTTGGTACATCATCTAGCGTGGCACGCATATGCTTGCTCATTTCAACCATTAACTATCATGTCCCTTCTTGAAAAAAGATGTCACGTTAACTATAGCCTAACTGATTTGTGCAATAGTGGTCAAGCCATTTTACAATAAAAGCCGGACGGTCAAGTTCCGGCCGGCTTTTATTAAATTCATCTTAGTTAAATGCAGCGATCATCCGGTCAAGCAATTCGATGTCCGTCTTGCGTGAGTAGATGTCCATGATCTCGTAGATCTGTGGAGCAGAGGTTGAACCAGTGAAGGCCAGGTTCAGTGGGAAGTAGAGGTTCCGGCCCTTGATGCCAGTTTCCTTACCAACTTCCTTGATAGCTTGACTGTAGTCGAGGTCGTCGCCACCGTTAACCAGCTTATCCTTCAGGCCATTCAAAACGGCGAGTACATCGTCGTTGTTGAAGTCTTCATTGTCAACCAGTTGGTCGTAGTTGAAGTGTTCGTCCAGAACATTGTAGTAGCTCCAAGCGTATTCGATCACTTCGAGCAGCTTGTTAACGTCCCGTTGGTGAACGTGGATCGTCTTCTTGATGATGTCACGGAGGTCGTCTTCAGGAATGCTCTGCAGGCGCTTAGCTTCCTCAGTTTCACCTTCCTTGACCAGTTCCATCGTCCGGTCAGTCAGTTCATCAACAGACATCTGCTTGATGTATTGAGCGTTCATCCAGTCCAGCTTCTTTTGGTCGAAGTAAGCAGGGGCCTTGGACATCCGGTCAGGGTCGTAAACCTTGATCAGTTCATCCTTGGAGTAGATTTCCCGTTCGCCCTTTGGTGACCAACCCAGGAATGCGATGAAGTTGAAGATAGCTTCGTGAAGGTAACCGTGCCGCTTGTATTCACTGATGAACTGCAGGGTATCCTTGTCCCGCTTACTCAACTTCTTCCGGGTCTTCGGGTTGAAGATCAACGGAATGTGGCAGAAGGTTGGGTGTTCCCAGCCCAGTGCTTCGTAGATGGCAATCTGCTTTGGCGTGTTAGAAATGTGGTCAGCCCCACGCAGAACATGGGTAATGTCCATGGAGTGGTCATCAACAACTACGGCAAAGTTGTAGGTTG
>DBOT01000088.1:2411-3624 GCA_002299975.1 Lactobacillaceae bacterium UBA639 | reverse complement strand
TCACTCTTTTCAATGATGAAGTCACCACCAAGGTTGTCAGAGTTGAAGGAAACGTGACCACGGGCAATGTCACCCCATTCGTAGTCATGGTTCTTTGGGAAGTGGAAACGAATGGTTGGCTTGAGTCCCTTAGCTTCAGCGGCCTTTTGGTCCTCTTCACTCCGACCGTACCAGCGACCATCGTAGTGTGGAGCTTCCTTGTTGGCACGCTGACGTTCCCGCATTTCTTGCAGTTCTTCTTCAGTCGTGTAGTCCTTGTAGGCAATTCCCTTGTCCAGCAGTTCTTGGATGTACTTGTGGTAGATCCCCTTGGCATTCCGTTCACTCTGCCGGTATGGTGCATACTTCGGGTTTGGCTTGTTTGGACCTTCATCCCAGTCGATTCCTAACCAGTGCAGGTTTTCCCGCTGGCTGGCTTCACCGTCTTTAACGTTCCGCTTCGTGTCGGTATCTTCAATCCGCAGTACCATCGTACCGTTGAAGTGCCGTGCAAATAAGTAGTTAAACAATGCTGATTGGGCATTTCCAATATGCAGGAAACCAGTTGGACTTGGTGCATACCGAACTCTGACCTTTTGATCCATTTTATCTCGATTCTCCTTTAGTAACTAATTAGCAGCAAAAAGCCGCTATTACAACAAGTATAATTGTATCTGAATGTTGGCATTTGTCAATTGACAGCAAGAAAAAGCTGAAAAGCAGCTGTATTGGGCCGCTTTCCCAGCTTTTTAATCACGATTCAATTGAATTAGTACTTTTCCATGTACTGTTGCCGTTCCCAGTCGGACACGTGTTGACGGTAACCGTCGTATTCACGCGTCTTGGCTTCCATGAAGCTCTTATAGAGGTGTTCACCCATGGAGCCCTTGATGACGTCATCGGCGGCCAGATCCTTCAGCGCATTGTGCAGGGTGTCAGGCAGGTTAACGATTCCCTTTTCCTGACGTTCTGCCAGACTCATCTGGTAGATGTTTTCGTCGATGTTGTGAACTGGTGGCAGGTCGTTGCGCAGACCATCTAGGCCGGCTTCCAGGACACTCGCAATGGCTAGGTATGGGTTAGCAGATGGGTCAGCAGACCGCAGTTCCAGCCGTGTCCCCATGCCCCGGTCGTTTGGAATCCGGACCAGTGGTGAACGGTTAGAAGTTGACCAAGCAACGTAAACCGGTGCTTCGTAACCTGGAACCAACCGCTTGTAGGAGTTAACGATTGG
>DBOT01000088.1:0-2349 GCA_002299975.1 Lactobacillaceae bacterium UBA639 | reverse complement strand
GTCTGGGAAAGCTGGTTCTTGTCGTTTTCATCGTAGAAGGCATTGTGACCATCTTGGTCAAACAGGGACATGTTCAGGTGCATCCCGGAACCGTTAATCCCAGATAATGGCTTTGGCATGAAGGTGGCGTGGAGACCGTACTTCTTAGCAATGGTCTTAACAACCAGCTTAAAGGTCTGGATGTTATCAGCAGCCTCTAAAGCATCAGCATACTTGAAGTCAACTTCGTGTTGGCCAGGGGCAACTTCGTGGTGAGCTGCTTCAACATCAAAGCCCATCTTTTCCAGTGCCAGGACGATGTCACGCCGGCAGTCTTCACCCCGGTCAGCAGGTTCCATGTCAAAGTAGTTTTCTTGGTCGTTAACCTTAGTGGTTGGGTTACCATTTTCATCAAGCTTGAAAAGGAAGAATTCTGGTTCTGGTCCAATGTTGAAGTCCTTGAAGCCCAGGGCCCGCATATCCTTCAGGACCCGCTTCAGGTTGTTCCGGGGATCACCGGAGAATGGCGTACCATCCGTGTTGTGAACACTGCAGATGACCCGGGCCACCTTACCGTGTTCCGCTCCCCATGGGAAGGTCAGCCAGGTGGACATATCTGGATACAGGTACATGTCACTCTCTTCGATCCGGACAAAGCCATCGATTGATGAACCATCAAACATGATCTTATTGTCCAACAGCTTATCCAGTTGACTTACTGGCAGGTCAACACTCTTGATCGTTCCCAGCAGGTCGGTGAACATTACCCGCAAGAAACGAATGTCTTCATCTTTCACCATTTGACGAACTTCATCTTTTGTATATTCTCGCTTAGCCATTAAAATTCATTCCCTTTCAGTAAAAAGCCAGTTACGCTAAAGCATGCTGGTAACCGCAGCCTTAATTTTATTAAGTTATCAGTCCTGACGGCGATAACCGAACAATTAGTTTTGGCATAGACCAATAAGCACTAAATGTTCGTAAAATCAGTCCACAATTACCTTTTCAATACGTTTTTAAGGATACCAATCCACCCTAAACAAGTCAATTGATATCAGAATTTTAAGATAATTAAAATCTTTTTGGCCAATCGGCTTTATTTAATTAACCACGACTGGACCAATTCATTAATTTGTTCAGGCTGATCTTTTCCACTGACCAGGTCAAACCAGTGAACATCCATCTTGTTGCGGAACCAGGTCAGCTGGCGCTTGGCATAGTGGCGTGAATCCTGCTTAACCTTGCGCACGGCTGTGGCCAGGTCAATTTCACCGGCAAAGTACGGGAAGAACTCATGGTAGCCAATCCCCTTCCCTGCTGGCAGGTTGGTGCCGTCATGGTCGTATAGCCAGCGGGCTTCATCTAATAGTCCCGCCTTCATCATCAAGTCAACTCGCCGATTGATCCGGTCATACAGGACAGGGCGGTCAGTGGTCAGTCCAATCAGCAAAAAGTCGTTAGCACTCTTTTGGTGAGGCTGGTCAGAAAAGCGCCGCCCAGTCTTCTCAATTACCTCCAGGGCCCGGATTACCCGGCGGAGGTTTCCCTTCTCAATGTGCTGTTCGGCCACTGGATCTAGTTCCGCCAGGCGCTGACGGACATACGCTGCCCCCCGCTCCTCAGCGAGCTGGTTCCAGTGCTGGCGAATCTGGGCTGATTGACTGTCAAAATGGTCCTGTCCCAGGGTTAAGTTCTCGGTCAGGGTCTGCAAATAAAACCCCGTTCCGCCAACCACCAGGGGCAGGTGGCCCCGACCAGCAATGTCTTCAATCGCTTGCTCGGCCTGCTGTTTAAACATAGCGGCAGAGTAACGTTCCTGAATATCACAGATGTCAATCAGGTGGTGAGGAACCCCCACCATCTCAGTTGGGGTGATCTTAGCCGTTCCAATATCCAGGTGGCGATAAACCTGCATTGAATCACCTGAAATCACCTCACCGTTAAAATGTTTGGCAAGGTCAATCGACAGGGCCGTCTTCCCTACCGCGGTCGGGCCCACAATCGCAACTATCTTTGTCATTTTATTTTCTCCCACAATTTATAAATTATCGCAAAATTTACCGCAAATCACTGGTAAATCATACCTAAGTAAATCATAATAGAATTAACGAAATAACTAAAGGGGGAACTGTGTTATGAAACAATTCACTAAGGGTGTTTTCATTGGTGCTGCGTCCACCATTGCCGCATTAGCAAGTGGAGCCTTGGCATTCCACAAGAAGGTCATCAAGCCAGTTGAAGAACAGGAAGAAAAGTTCGACGAAAACCGGCGGGCCGCTATTCGGAAGGGTCGTTCTGCTCATCAAATCTAATCCCAATTCAATAAAAAACAGGAGGCTGTACGCAGTCTGACGTGTACCCCCAGAGTTG
>DBOT01000055.1:17153-17568 GCA_002299975.1 Lactobacillaceae bacterium UBA639 | reverse complement strand
CCGACAAACATCGGAATGAAGGTCACAATGGTTGCCAGGAGCACCACAATCCAAAGTGAGTACTTCAGGCGCAGCTTGGTAAAGATATTGGACAGGGCGGAACCAGCAGCCATCAGGTTGACCGCGTTGGCCGTCATCGACGTTAAGATGATGACCAGGAGGGCGACAACCCCCAGGCCTAATTTGCTGGCAATCGTCGATGGATCGGAGTTGTTGGCATCGTAGACCCCACTTGAGATCGCAATACTGATCGTGGAGATCAAACCGATGAAGGCGAACCAAACCACCCCAAACAGGGCCCCGAAGAATGGCGTGTAAATGGCGTTATCGCGCTTAGCAGTGAACCGGGTGAAGTCAGCCCCTGCGGTTACCCAGGCCAGGTTAAAGACGGCTACGTAGTCAATGGCGGCCCCAG
>DBOT01000055.1:6057-17116 GCA_002299975.1 Lactobacillaceae bacterium UBA639 | reverse complement strand
CGTGGGCCGGCACCTGCCAGTGGACGATCTGACCCAGTGAAACCGTTCGGAAGACAGCGATTGATTCCCAGATCACGAAGATCAGCACCAGGATGATCCCCAGCCGTTCGATCATCTGAACGGAACGGGAACCGCTGGAAACACTGATGATGTGGAGGACACTCATGATCAGGATCCCGACAACAAGACCCAGGTAACCACCGTGCTTACCCCAGACCGGCCAGCCGAGCAGGTCGTGGAAGAGGATGCTGACGGACTGGGCAGCGATGAAGGTATTGGCTGCAGTCCAGCCGATAAACTGAGTGATGTTAACTAGAGAAGGCAGGTAACTCCCGCGCTCACCAAACGATGCCCGGCTAATACTCATCGTCGAAACCCCGGTCTTGTAGCCGATGTAACCGATCAGGCTCAAGAATACGTAGGAGAGGGCTGATGATAGGACCAGGACCTTCATCGCCAGGGCAAAGCCACACGCGGCCAGGACCCCGCCGACAAACCAGGTCCCGTTGTTAGCGTTGGCCCCGACCCAGGTAGCAAACATGTCCCACCGCGTCGTCTTCCGACTCTTCATCGGAACACTAAAAATATGTGCGTGCTGTTGTTCTTCCAAATTGTTCTCCTCCTTGATTTGAAAGCAAAAAGCCTTAGGGTCCTACTCGTCCCCTAAGGCTTCTCAAAAGTACACGCATAGTGCGCGGTTCTATTTAGTTCGAACGTCTTTTGCAGTCTCACGGGGCTACATTAAAGGACTCATATCAATTTCCACTATTCTACAAACCTGCGGGCAGATTGTCAATCCCCAGTCACGGCTTTCTTTAGATCAAAGAAGTGGAGCCTAATTCTTGTATACCCGGTGAACCCGGTTATTGATCCCAGTCAGGATCTCATAGTTAATGGTTCCTACCTGCTTGGCCAAGTCGGTTGGGGTCAGTTCCAGCTGGCCCGACTTGCCCATCAAGACGACTGGCGTATCAACGGGGTAATACTTTGGCAGCCGGACCATCATCTGGTCCATGCAGACCCGCCCGGCGATTGGACAGAACTGGCCATCTACCATTACCTTGAAGCCGGTCAGTGAACGTGGGTACCCATCCGCATAACCAACGGGCAGGGTCGCCAGCCATTCGTCTTCCTTGGCGGTGTAGGTTGCCCCGTAGCTGACTGATTCCCCGGCCTTGAGCTTTTTGACAAAGCTGATCGCTGTCTTGAAGGTGCCGACCGGCTGAAGGCCCAAGGTTTCCTTGATATCACAGCCAGATGGGTTGTGACCGTACATGGAGATTCCCATCCGCACCGTGTTGGCCGTAATCAGTTCCCGGTGCCACATTCCCGTTGCTGAGTTAGCCATGTGAACGTATGGCGGAAGCTCATCCAGGCTGTCAACGAACTGTTGCCAACGGGTTACCTGCTTATCAAAGTAAGTTTGATCGGTGCTGTCAGCCGTCGCAAAGTGAGTGAACATCCCCTCAAATTCAAACTCCGGACTCTTCAAGAGTTCCACAGCCTGCTTAAACTGGTCGATATCGGTAAAGCCGATCCGGCCCATTCCCGTGTCAATACCGAGGTGAACCTTCAATGGCTTGGTCCAGTGGTTAACTTGGGCCAGACGATGGTATTCTTGAAGCCAATCCAAGGAGCCCACCGTCAGTGACACGCCCGCCATCGCTGCGACATTGGCGTACTCGACCGGGGTGATTCCCAGGACCAGGCTTAAGGCATCGATCCCGTTGTCCCGCAGTTCCAACGCCTCATCCAGGATGGCAACACAAGTTCCCGTGGCACCAGCAGCCAGGGCCGCCTGGGCAACCGGGACCAAACCGTGTCCGTAGGCATTAGCCTTCACTACCGCAAAAATCCGGCTCCCGGCAGGCAGGACCGCCCGCTGTGCCTGAATATTGTGCCGCAGGGCCCCTAAGTCAACCTGATACGTTGTTTTTCGTAAACGACCACTAATCATTTTTCATGCTCACTTTCTAAAATTATTTCCGTCATCACCAGGGTGGCAGTATGACTGACTGAGGCGTGAACCCGACCGACAAACGGCGAACGAGTTACCACTGGCGCCCCCGATTGGTTATCGACAATCTCAACATCCTGAAAGCCGACCGTCTTACCGATGCCAGTTCCCATGGCCTTACCAAAGGACTCTTTTAACGACCAGCGACCGGCCAGGTATTCCACGGCCCGTTGACCACTGAACTGCCGGTATTGCTCCTGTTCGTCTGGCGTCAGGATCCGGTTAACAAACTGGGGATGCCGCTTCGCCAGTCGATCAACCCGTTCTAGCGGTGTCAAATCAATACCAAGTCCCTCAATCATCCTGTCCCCTCCTTATAATATTCAAGTCATTATCATAGCTAAAATTACTATAACTTGCAATTACTCATTTTTACTACAAGTCAATTCCTAATTACTATTTTAATAAGCGCCAAAATGGTTATAATGTATAGGTTAGAATTATATCCGATCAAATCTTGAAGTTTTAGTAAAGATTTCAGGAATTATGGTTCCTGTTGGGATATAATGCTAAGCTATTGCCAGTGCTTCTGGCACGTTTCGAGAGGAGAGGACTAGAACGTGACAAAATTTACACAAGAACACCCCGCCCTAAGCTTCACGCTGAAGACGGTGTTTTACTTTGTCGTGATTCTCCTTTTAGTCTATCTATACGGATATTATGGTGCTGGTCAAGAACCATTTATCTATAATGAATTCTAATAATGGAGGAAACTATGACCAAAAATATTGTGACATCGTTCGATGAGTGCGCACAACAAAACGCCGCACGCATCGCCTATGATGAGATGGGGACAACCACCACTTACGGTGAGCTGGCCAACAGTGCCAATACCTTGGCCGCATGGTTAGCTAAGCAGGACCTTGCCAAGCAAACACCGATCCTGGTCTTTGGTGATCACCAAGTTGAGATGATCGTCAGCTTCTTAGCTGCGCTGAAGACCGGCCACCCTTACATCCCGGTTTCAACTGACTCTGCCCTGCCCCGGATCCAATCAATCCTGGACACGGCCCAGCCAGGAATGATCATCGCTATCGATGACTTCCCAAGCGATAAGGTTTCGACTGACGCGACCGTTATCACCAAGGACCAGCTGATGGACATTTTGAAAGACAAGCAGGACTTCACACCGGCTGCTGATCAAATGGTTAGCGGCGACGAACTGGCTTACATCCTGTTTACGTCCGGGACAACCGGTTCGCCAAAAGGGGTCGAGGTTAGCCATGACAACCTGCGGACTTTTATCGACTGGATGCTCGGTGACGACTTCAAGCTGCCAGCTAACGTCAACTACCTGGGACAGCCCCCATACTCGTTTGACCTATCAAATATGTACTGGTGGCCAGCCCTGCTGAGTGGCAGCACCATCAAGGCCATCCCACATGACGTGGTGGAAAACTTCGGTAAGCTTTTCACCGCCCTGCCGCACTTAGACCTCAATGTCTTCGTCGGGACCCCATCGTTTGCGGACATGCTGATGCTCAGTCCAGCCTTCAGTGAGAAGCAGATGCCGGGATTAAAGTTCTTCCTGTTCTGTGGTGAGGAACTGACCGTCAAGACCGCGAAGAACCTGCAGCAGCGTTTCCCACATGCCAAGATCTTCAACACCTATGGCCCAACCGAAGCTACGGTGGCCATCTCAGGTGTTGAAATCACCCCGGAAATTGTCGCCAACAATGACCGGCTGCCAGTTGGGTATGCCAAACCGGGGATCAAACTTTCTATCTGGAATGGCGACCAGGAGATTACGGAACCCGGTAAACAGGGTGAGATCATCATCAGTGGTGACAGTGTCGCCCAGGGATACATGAACAATCCAGAGAAGACGGCCAAGGCCTTCTTCGAACTCAACGGTCAAAAGGCCTACCGGACCGGGGATGCTGGAATTCTCGACACCGATGGTCTGCTCCACCACAAGGGCCGGATGGACTTCCAGATCAAGCTCCACGGTTTCCGGGTGGAACTAGACGAAGTCCGCGCCAGCCTGGAAAAGAGTCCGCTGATCAAGCAGGCAGTTGCCGTACCAAAGTACAATAAGGACGGTAAGGTCACCCACCTGATCGCCGACGTCATCCCAAAGGAACAACCTGATGATCCGGCAGCCCTGACCAAGGCCATCCGGGAGAGCCTCGACGGGTTGATCATGCCATACATGATGCCAACCCAGTTCATCTACCGGGAAAGCTTCCCAATGTCGGCAAATGGTAAGATTGCCGTCAAACAGCTGATTAGCGAGGCTAACAAGTAATGATTAATTGGATTGCTAGCCTACCTAACTTCAGTGCCTATGGGACCCCGATGTACTTCTTCTACCTGATACTCGCCATCTTACCCCTTGGCATTGGCCTGTATTTCGGTAAAAGGTTCAGCTGGTACGAGGCCCTGATCAGCTTCATCTTCATCTTTCTGATGTTCGACGGTGACAGCTGGCAGCAAGGAATCTCGCTGATTGTCTACGTCATCTGGCAAACCTGTCTAGTGATGTACTACCACCATTATCGGCAAAAAAATAACGCGTCAGGCGTCTTTTACCTGATGGTGGCCCTCTCAATTGCTCCATTGGTAATCGTCAAGCTGACTCCAGCAATGGTTGGTCACAACTCACTGCTTGGTTTCTTAGGGATCAGTTACCTGACGTTCCGGGCGGCCGGAACCATCATCGAAACTCGTGACGGGATGGTTAAAGACATCTCAGCATGGAAGTTTATCCGTTTTATGCTCTTCATGCCAACCCTGACGTCCGGGCCAATCGATCGTTACCGGCGTTTCTCCAAGGACTACCAGAAGGTACCGAGCCGGGAAGCCTACCTGGCCCTGGTGAACAAAGGGATCTTCTACTTATTCCTGGGATTCTTATACAAGTTCGTCATCGGTTACTTCTTTGGTCAACGTTTCTTACCGCACTTTGAGCGGATGGCTCTCCTCCAGCCCCACATGATTTCGTGGAGCATGGTTGGGGTCATGTACACTTACGGTCTGTACCTCTTCTTCGACTTTGCCGGTTACTCACTCTTTGCTGTCGCAATCAGTTACTTCATGGGTGTCAAGTCACCGATGAACTTCAAGCAGCCGTTCAAGTCCAAGAACATCAAGGAATTCTGGAACCGGTGGCACATCAGCCTGTCCTTCTGGTTCCGGGACTACATCTTTATGCGGTTCGTTTTCCTGGCTACCAAGAAGCGGTGGTTTAAGAACCGGAACGCCCTGTCATCAACAGCCTACATGCTGAACATGACTCTGATGGGCTTCTGGCACGGAATTACCTGGTATTATATTCTATACGGAATTATTCATGGCCTCGCCCTCGTCACCAACGACTGGTGGCTGCGGTACAAACGTAAGCACCTGCCAAACTTGCCACATAACAAGTTGACGACCGGCGTTGCCATCTTCATCACCTTTAACTTTGTAATGGTCACATTTTTGATTTTCAGCGGTTTCTTAAACACCTACCTGTTGAGCAAATAGCTGAGTAAGATTTAGGAGGATTTTATCATGCAAGAACAAATTATTAACATTTTAGCTGACGCAACTGGCCGTGACGCATCTGACTTCAGCGATGCTAGTCAAGATCTCTTTGCTTCTGGTCTTTTGGATTCCATGGCAACGGTTAGCCTGCTCTTGGGTCTGCAAGATGCCTTTGACATCCAAGTTCCAGTTTCCGAATTTGACCGGAGCCAATGGAATACTATCGAAAAAATCGAACAACGGGTAAAGGAGTTACAAAATGCATAACAGCAAGCGGCTGTGGTCGATCTTCGGCCCGGTAATTCTTGCTTTTGTCCTGGTCCTGCTGCTGTTCTCCTTGCCAATTAAGAAGAACCACTCGCTGCAGACGGAAAAGCAGGCCGCTGTTTCCCTGAGTCCAGTTATCTTCAAGAACCAATCACTGAAGAAACAGGCCTTAAACGACAAGAAGGCTAACTTTGTGCCTTTCTTCGGCTCCAGTGAGCTGCGCCGGATGGATCGCTATCACCCGTCCGTCATGGCTGCTCGCTATCACAACTACACGCCGTTTCTCTTTGGTTCTCGCGGTACCCAATCACTACCGCAGTTCTTCAACATCAATTCAATGGAGAACCAGATGACAGACCAGAAAGCGGTCTACATCATCTCCCCACAGTGGTTTACCAAGCAGGGGGTTCAGGCACCGGCCTTCAAGTACTACAACGGTTCATACGCTAACCTGACCTGGCTGCAGCACGCTAACCCGCGTTCACCATACGATCGTTACGTTGCTAAGCGGCTCATCGCCCTGATCGGTGATGACGGAACAGTCGGTGCTGGGGCCCGGAAGATTGCGGCCGGCCATTCACTCAGCTCCTGGGACCGCTTCGTCATCAACAGCCGGGTTAACATCCTGGCCCATGAGGATTCTATCTTCTCCGAACTGCAGATCAACCAGAACTACGAGAAGCATATCCTGCCGAACGTCAACCGGCTGCCAAAGAAGTACAACTACGACCGTCTGTACAAGCAAGCCGAACGGGTTGGTAAGCGGGACTCCAACAACAACGAGTTCAGCATCCGCAACGCCTTCTACGACAAGCGGGTCAAGCCAGACCTGGACAAGTTGGCAGGTTCTCAACGGAAGTTCAACTACACGGCTTCACCAGAATATGGTGACCTGCAAGTCGTCCTGAACGAGTTCAAGAATACCAATTCAAACGTCCTCTTCGTCATCCCACCAGTTAACGCTAAGTGGGAAAAGTACACTGGGTTGGACATGAACATGTACTACCGTTCCGTAGAAAAGATCAAGTTCCAACTGCGTGAACAAGGCTTCACCCACGTTCTGGACCTCTCCCATGACGGTAGTAAGCCAGCCTTCATGGAAGATACCATCCACATCGGTTGGGCCGGCTGGGTTAAATTTGATCGGGCAACCAATCAGTTTATCTCTACCAAACAGCCGCAACCAAACTACCGGATGAATGACGAATTCCTGACCAAGCGCTGGGCTAACTTAAACCCAACTGCTCACAACCTGCAAGAATTCAAGAACCAAGAATTACGTTAAAATAAAAAAATGCGAACCAGCGGATTTTCCGCGTGGTTCGCATTTTTTGTTTACCCCTAGTCTTCCTTCCGGTGCCGGATATTAAATGAATGGCGACTGGAGTGACTATTACCATGGTGATCATTGCGCCGGTGGGAACGGTAGCCGTTTCGACGGCCGTGGTCTTCGTGACGACGCCGGTAGTGGCCATTGTTGCCCCGTGAATGGTTATGACGGTTACGCCGTGGCAGCGGCCGTTCTGGCGTAATCTTAACCGGAACATCGCTGGCTGCTTCCTTGGTCATATCGTTAAGCAGAGCGGCTACCAGGTCGGTGGCGTCATGGGTCTCCAGGAGCTTAGCTGCAGCATCCTTGTAACGGTCGGTGGTGTCCTGAGCGATCAGTTCATCAATGTCGTTGAAGGCCGTGGCCACTTGACCACGGAAGGCTTCCTCGGCCGTTGGTGGCTTCAGTGGCAGCATCCGGACCCGGGTCAGCTTCTCAATCTCGTGAAGGTAGTCCATCTCGTTTGGTGTTACGAAGGTCAGTGACATTCCGTGGTGTCCGGCCCGGCCCGTCCGACCAATTCGGTGAACATAGCTGTCGGGATCGGATGGAATATCGTAGTTGTAAACGTGGGTGACCCCGGAGATATCCAATCCACGAGCCGCCACGTCGGTTGCAACCAGGATATCCAACTGACCATTCTTGAACTTCCGCATGATCTTAGTCCGCTGGTCTTGGCTCAGGTCACCATGAATGCCGGCCGCGTTGTAGCCCCGGGCAACTAACCCCTTGGACAGTTCATCGACCCGTCGCTTGGTCCGGCCAAAGACAATCGTCAATTCAGGATCCTGAACATCGATCAGTCGGGTCATGATATCAAACTTCTCGTAATCACGAGCGCGAACATAGTACTGATCAACAAGGTCCGTCGTCAGCTCCTTCGCCTTGATCCGCACCATCTTCGGGTCGGTCATGAACTGAACACCAATCTTCTTGATCTCCGGTGGCATTGTCGCGGAGAAGAGCAGCGTCTGCCGGTCCTTTGGCGTCTGGTTGATAATGGCCTCAATGTCATCGAGGAAGCCCATATTGAGCATCTCATCGGCCTCATCCAGCACTAGAGTCTTGATGTTGCCTAGCTTGACCGTGTGCCGGTTCAGGTGATCACGAAGCCGTCCTGGCGTCCCCACCAGGATCTGTGGATGTTGCTTCAGGCTCTTGATCTGCCGGCGGATATCGGCCCCACCATAGACTACCTGAACCCGAACATGCTTATCCTTACCCAGCCGGTACAGTTCCTCTTGGGTTTGGATAGCTAATTCCCGGGTTGGTGAAATCACCAGGGCCTGGATATCCGGGTCCTTGGTGTCGACGTGTTCAATAATTGGCAGGCCAAACGCGGCCGTCTTCCCGGTCCCCGTCTGGGCTTGACCGATCACATCTTGACCATCCAATACCATTGGAATGGTCTGTTCCTGAATTGGCGTGGCCTCTTCATAGCCGCTCCGCTTAATTGCTTTCAATAGACTTTCTGACAAGCCTAATTCGCTAAATTTCAAAAAATTTCCTCCTAAAAGATACGGGCAAGGGGCTGCAACCAATGTCACAGCCCCGCGCACCATTAATCATTTTGCTTTTTTTCAATTGCGTCCAGTACTTTTTCAAGGTGGATTCCATGACTCGCCTTCAACAGAACCAGGTCACTTGCCGTCAGGGTTGCCTGCAGATCCGCAGTCAACTGGTCCAGCTGGTCAGCCTGGTAATAGTGGATGGCCGCTGCTGGATAGCCGTCTTCTTGCAACCGGTCCTTTAAGGCTGCCATCTGCTTCCCAACCAGGTAGACTTCCTGAATCTTGGCAGGGTCAATCTGCGTCGCCAGACTAGCGTGCAGCCGGGCTGAAGCCTCCCCAAGCTCTAACATGTCACCCAGGATGGCGATCCGCCGACCTTCAGTTGGCATCTCGGCTACCGTCTTGAGGACCTGCTTAGCCGCCGTCGGGTTGGAGTTGTAAACATCGCTCAGAATCTGCTCGCCGTTTTCACCAGTCACCCATTCTGCCCGGTTTTCCGTCAACTCAACATTAGCCAGGGCCTGCTTGATGTGGTCCGGCGTGATGTGGAGCAAACGGCCAACCGCCATGGCTGCCAGGGCGTTGTTAACATTGTACTCACCCACCATCGGGATCGTAAACTGCAGGTCTGGCCATTCGTTAACCGTGAAGGTCAGGGAACGTGGCTTTTCCTCCACACTCGTTGCGTAGAGGTCATCGTCAAGGTGCCGGCCGAACCGCACCAGACGTTGGTCGATCTTGGCGGCCCGTTCATTCAAGAGCGGTTCATCCCCGTTATAAACCAGGGTGCCGTCTTCCTTTAAGCCGTTGGTGATCTCCATCTTGGCATCAGCAATCCGGTCACGGGTACCGAAGAACTCAATGTGGGCCTCACCAATCATCGTGATGACCGCAATATCTGGTGATGCCAACTTGCTTAGGAAGTCCAACTGACCAAAGCGGTCCATCCCCATCTCAACGACAACAGCCTCCGTATTGGCCTCCATGTTGAGCAGGGTAACCGGAACACCAATCTCGTTGTTGAAGTTAGCATAGGTCTTGGTGACATTCAGCTGGGTACTCAGGATTGAAGCGATCATGTCCTTAGTAGTCGTCTTCCCGTTACTACCCGTGACGGCAACCACCATCGGGTTGATCTTGTGCAGGTAATACTTACTCAGCTGCTGAAGGGCCTTCAATGGATCGTCAACCACCAGCAATGGGTGGTCATGGTCCACAATCTCGTGATCACTGGCCCACAGTGATGCACCAGCACCATTGGCAAAGGCACTAGCCACAAAGCGGTGACCGTCCTGGGCCCCCTGCAGAGGAACGAAGAGTGCCCCGCGATCCAGGTGACGGCTGTCAAAGGACACACTGGTCAACTCAACATCTTGCCATTGGTCAATATTGTTTTGCGCGTTAATTGCCTTGGCAATTTCCGCTAACTTCATTTTCATGGAAAAGCTACCTCTTCTTTTGATACTTTCGTCTAGCTAATTAATTATAGCACCCTCACCTGGCAAAGGCGATTAAAAGGCGGATGTGTTATCGAATTGAAACACACTAAAACGGGCGCGATCGCTTTTTAATCGGTCGCGTCCGTTTTCATTACATTTCTTCAAGTCGCTTGATTCGGTCATCCAGCGGCGGGTGCGTATCAAACAGGTGGGCAAAACGCCGGTGCTTGGCATTGCGCTCTGGATCACTGATATACAGGGCTGAACTATTCGGATCCGCCGCCCTCATCGGCTGGGCACCCTTGAGCTTCTCTAAAGCTGAGATTAATCCATGGGGGTTCCGGGTCAGTTCCACCGATCCGGCATCCGCCAGGTACTCCCGGTTCCGCGATAGAGCCATCTGGGCGATCGTCGCCGCCAATGGTGCCAGGATGATCAACAGGATGGAACCGAAAATGGCCAAAACACCACTGGCATCATCATCGTCACTATCACTACTCCGGCCACCAAACCACCAGAAGTTCCCGGCAAAGTTTACCAGGACGGAGATGGCCGCCGATAGGGCCAAGGCGATCGTCTGCAAGCGGATGTCGTAGTTGCGCACGTGACTCATCTCGTGGCCCATCACGCCCTCAAGCTCCTCTCGATTCATGATCTGGAGAAGGCCCGTGGTGGCAGCCACCGCGGCGTGTTGGGGATCATTCCCGGTCGCAAAGGCGTTAGGACTAGGGTCATCGATAATGAAGACCCGGGGCATTGGAACCTGCGCCACCATCGCCATGTCCTCGACCACGTGCCAGAGTTCCGGGGCCTCACTGGCCGAATGGATCTCACGGGCATTGTTCATGTTCATCACCACATCCGTCGACTGGCCAATCATGACCGCCATGTAGATGACAGCAATTATCCCAGCAATGATGATCCCTGAGACTGCGGAGCGGGCGAAGAGGTAGCCGATTGCCGCCCCGATCAGTGCTACTAGCAGGAAGAAGCCAAACATCACCAGAATCGTTTTACGCTTATTACG